>NZ_JBQSWC010000018.1:0-88351 GCF_052376775.1 Halomonas sp. AOP43-A1-21
AACAGCACGCGCGGCTGCAGAATGGAGGCGAAGCCGCGATGTAGTAACCGTCGCCGGGCCTGTAATTGTTAGGAACTGCCGAAGAGTGGGCCACTACGTCAGGTCCTGATAAGGGTTGTAGGCTACTTCCCAGTAATGACCTTCCGGATCTTGAAAGTAACCGGAGTAACCGCCCCAGAAAACCTCCACCGCCGGTTTAATGAGTTGAGCGCCTGCGGATACTGCCTGACTGAGGACAGTATCAACTTCTGACTTGCTTGCAACATTATGGGCCAGTGTAATGCCGGAAAAACCGACCTGAGTCGGAATGGGCAATCCGATGTCCTTAGCCAATTCCTCCCGAGGATAGAGCGCTAACCATGTTCCTTCCAGACTGAAAAAAGATATGTTGCCACCTTCAAAGTCGTGCCTCGGCAGGCCAAGGCCTTCGCCATAGAAACGAGAGGCCCTTTCCATATCGTCCACACCCAGTGTGATAATGCTGATTTTAGGTTTCATGACGTCCTTCCTAATGCTTGCAGCATGCACGCCTACAAAATGGAGCCGAAGGCGCAATGTAGTAGGCGTCGCCGTGCCTGAACTTGTTAGGCCAGGTTGTTTTTCGAGACCAAAAGTACACCACCCGCGCCTACGAATGTGCCGCCAAATAATCTGCCTGTAATTCTATATAGCTTAGAATTGCCTATCGTTGTGAACGTTCGACGTACTGCAATTAAGCAAGCATGAAAACGAAAGAGATATGAATGTTAATACCAGTAATAGGAATTGCGGCAATACATTCGTAGTAGGATCAATAAACTGTGGAAATAGTGCCGTTGTAAATAAAATTGCTTTTGGATTTGACAGAGCGACGGCAACTCCTTGAGCGTACAATGAAACCACACTTTTTTGTTTACTATCAGTTTTTGCATTCAAAGGTGATAAGCCCTTTCTCCACAAGTTCACTCCCAAGTAAATGAGATACATGGCTCCCATAATTTTGACAGCAGTGAACGCAATTGGAGTATGCACAAGTAGTGAACCGAGCCCAAGCACTGATAGCGTAGATAGAACGGTAAGTCCGGTGACATTGCCCGCAATAGTAAAAAAGGTTTTTGCAACACCGAAACCAGTGCTATGTGACGACACAAGCAACATCGCAGGGCCGGGAATGGCAGTAGCTACTACAGCCACCAAAACGAACATGATCCAAACCTCAATATCCATGTATTCTCCAAGGCGTATGGCCCCAACGCCCGCACAGAGCGCGCGAGGTACGAGCGGCGCATTTGACGCGATTGTTATGCTTGTACGGCATCGTTCCTGACTTTGGTCTTGGTGTAGTTAACCGGCGGATACTCACAGTGATTCTGGAAGTACCACCAAAGCAATTGTCCTTCAGCTTCCAACAGGGAACTACCGAACCGCTTAAAAGGACAGACCGCTATAGTTATTGGGCCGTATTCTCTAATGATTGCTTCAAACTTCAGTTTATTCGCTTTGGAAGAGGCATGAAGACTTGAGTACTGGAAATAGCGGTTTTTAAAGCTGCCCTTCGTTTGACCGATGTAAATAATCCTGCTCTCTCCGACAAGTCTCGGAATGGGCTGAGCCGATAGAAATAAATAAACTATCCCCTTCGCCAGAGAGGCCCTAGGCGAGCCATAGACAGTTTGAAACGCCTGCGTAGAAACATTATCTATCGCTCCAGGAAGAAGCTCAAACTCCCTAATCACTTCGTAAAAATTTGTACTATCTATCATCTGTCTCTCGAATATTGGTGTATAGCGCTGCGTTAAGTGGTGAACAACCCGATCACCTAACCTAAATCATTGTACCCTGAACACTAAATTCGACTTACACTGAAGTCGCCAAACGTTGTGAATCCACCTTAAACGCCTTGTTATGGGCAATCTAAACGCGCCTGACCATCTTTATATGAGGAACTCTCGTAATCTTGGCTATATAAGATTGACCTGAACCCTTAAATCCCAATTTTTCATACATTGATACGGCATGTAGCCTAGCATTTAAATAAATTTCTTTCGCTCCATTTGCAAGCGCTTCATGTGTGAGCTTCGTTAATACTCTAGTGCCTAAGCCCTGACCTTGCATGTTTGGGCGAACGACCATCTGTGAAATCTTAAAGACTCGATGACTTTCTTCGCTTAATCGTCCATATGCGCACAATGAATCATTTTCTATCGCTGCAATATGAAAACTACTACTCTCAAGACCATCAAACATAATTTCTCGCGGAAGGTCGAGAGCTCGGAAGAACAAGTCATACCGCAAATCTAATGCCTCTTTGTATAGCGCATCCGTACGTTCTAAGTGAATAAGTTCCATTTTATCTCCTTGTCCATAACACCCATTAAGGTGTGAGGCACGCAATACCGATGCTGCCGCATACCATCTTAAACACTAAAACCGACGCATAATAAAAATGCCACGCGTGCTGAATCACTCTTAATTTTTTGTTAGGAGATTGTTCTCGACATGCTGTAGAACCTATCATCAACGTTATCAACCACAAAACCAACTCTTTCATAGAGATGGAAGGCTGGGCTGACTTTAAATACACGTAACCTAAGTCGATTAGCGCCTGATTCAATTGCTAACCTTTCACATTCAGAAAGCGCTAACGCACCAATACCTTTATTTTGGTATTTCTCGCTGACTTGCAAGTCACGGGCATAGCAACCGTCGTTATCAAATGCCAAACGAATCGCCCCAACGACCTCACCATTGAACAGAATATCGAAATTGGTTAAATTATGGATTTGATCTTCAATTTTTGAGCAATCCCAATCAACAGAGTAATGCTCGTAGTATGAACGCATGTTTAAGTAAGTAATCTCAGCCGAAGCTGATAAATCTTCTGTTTGTCGATACGAAACCATTGAATCTCCTAACGTTGCCAACACGCGTGGCTTTGGAGTGGAGGCGAAGCCGCAACGGAAAAACCATCGCCGTGCTTGGCCTGGTTATGCGATTCTCAATGACTAGACTACCCATTTTCTCCCCAGATCCGTGGGACACTTCCTGTCTTTCTGGTCTGAATATTGCAGTAATCGACTGTTTCTAGGATTTCTACCGGGAAATTTTGTAGTGGCTGATTATCGTCAAACACCCAATGGTAGTATGCCAGCAAGATATTGTGCAGAACCCTTACGCTGAAATACCACCCTCCTTCAACTGTGACAGCCGGAACATTCTCATGGAAAAAATATGAGAACCAGTTGGCTTCAAGTCCATCGTGTACTTCGCTAATCTTCCGCTTATCTGCGGAGCTTTGATCCAACTGAAAGTGCTTACTTCCATTTGCCAGATCTCTAGTAATATCTAGTATAAGATTCATCTGCGTTGGCAACTTTGCACGGTTCCGTTTTGATCTACTTAGCGATGTCTTAGGATCACTTTTCGTCCAATCCTGAAAAAGATGCCAGGAAGTTATCAGAAAATCGGTAGCGTCATGAGCATCCCAACTTCCACGCAAACCTTCCGCATCCCGCAAGAGCTTTCTGTAATAATCTGTACTTGATGCAAAACCAAGTGTCGCGCCATCTCTACCTGAAAGCTTTTTACCCATTTTGATTTGGCCTTTCTAGTTGACCGCTCGTAAATGCGAAGCCATAGATAGAATCTACGACAGGATCGAATTTATTCACATAACAGTGATTATACGGAAGGATAGATAACCTCAATGAATTTTATGGTACGTTCATTAAGGTTATCTCGCTGCCTTGATCAAATCTGCCTCATTGATTCTATTAGGAGCAAAGAAAAACTTGGCTGCATATTAAAAATTCGCGCGCCTTCTCGCTTACCCTGTAGCGCACATAATTGGCGGCTGCGATCATGTTTCACCTACAGGCAGCGGCTAATGAGCTAGTCGCCTATTGATTAGCTGCGGGGCTGGCTTAATAAGTAGTGGAGATGTGCGCGCACTTCTGACCACTCTCCCCTGAGCAGGCTATACATCACCGTGTCGCGAATGGTGCCATCACGGCGCAGCTTTTGCCCTCGTATCACACCATCCTTTTTAGCCCCTAGGCGCTCAATGGCACGTTGGCTTGCGTAGTTAAAGTTGTCGGTGCGCCAGCCAACCACGTTACAACCCAACGTATCGAAAGCATGCGTTAACAGCAGCAGCTTGCAGGTGGTATTGATATGGGTACGCTGCGCACGTTTGGCATACCAGGTGTGGCCAATTTCTACCCGTTTTACCTCAGGCAAGATGTCGTGATAGCTCGTCGTGCCCAGCACGGTACCACTGGCCTCATCTATAACGGCAAAGGCAAAGCGGTGGCCTGCCTCTCGGTCTTTCAAGGCGGTTTTAATAAAGGCGCTTGTTTCATCAGGCGAAGGCACCGCTGTAACGCGTAGATTCCACAACTCACCATCGGCGGCGGCAGCACACAAACCCGCTTCGTGATCATGCGCTAATGGCTCAAGTTTTACACCGTGCGCGTTAAGGGTGACAGAATCAACGTAAGCCATATCTATTCAAATACCTCTTTTTATTGGCGATAGAGAAAGCGATTATTAGTTGATCTTACTAAAATCAGATTCAGAATAGCCGCTAATTTTTTTATAAAAACAGTGGTTCGGGCATGAAGCACGGGATTCTAACTTTCCTATGATGGATTTTCATCGCGACTCATCTCTGGCGAAAGAGCTTAAAGAAATGCCCGCGGTCTAGGCGTGGCAGCGTCCACGGTGATGAGCGCCCAGCCATCGGGTAGTCTAATCGATACTTAAAAAGGGCTTCAGGAAGCTATCAATGAACTCAAGAGTCGGCTGAGCGAAGAGGATAAAGAAGCTCGCCGCGAGCTTAAAGTGCAGAAGAAGATATGGCCAAACTTGACCGCACTCTGGCCCAGTTAAACTCCAATGCGCTCTACTCTTCGCTAGGCCAGATGCTGTCTACTACCATAAACAGTGCCAGCATAGCCGCTGTTAGCATTAGTGCAGAGGTTTAACTAGAACGACTGCTGAATGACGCTGTTTTTTTATGGCGAAACATTATTCACTGTTGCAGCAGTCGTTTAGCTAGCTAAGAGGTAGATCAAACGTAAAATTCTTGATAACACTAGGATGTAAACAGCTACGTAAAAACGTGTTCATAGGCTTCATATCATTTGACGAGTAGAAATCCAGCATCAATGTATTGAATTCCTGCTGACGTTTAGCGGGAACGTTAATAATTGGAAATCCATATGCCAGCAAGATGCCGTTCATCAAAAAACGACCTGTACGCTTGTTTACATCCCAAAAAAACTGAGCCCTGGCTATTTGAAGAAACGCAGTGATCGCTTGATCATAGCAATCAATTTCACTTTTCACCTGCCTCTGTAAGCTCTGCCATCTTGCTTCAAGCTGCTCAGGCGCGGGCGGCTCATAATCAGACCCTGAAATCGTGACATAGCCGGAACGAAACTTTCCCCATTCCAAAGCTTCCTCTTTACCCGCTATGGCATGGATATTTAAAACTGTTTCTTTATCAAAGCTAAACTTACCTTGATCGACTAGATCAAATATATATTTCCAAGCCTTCGCCTGATTAATCGCCATATTCTGATCGCTGATTTTGTGACCACCGACCGTAATCCCATCCAGAATCGTTTGCACTTCAGGTAGCGTCATGGCGACCCCTTCCAGGTTCACCGCATCGTAAACGAGGGCTGGTACATCCCGCACAGCAAGTTGCCGAGCCAAGCGAACGTTAGGCTTCATATTCCACTGTTTATCGTGTGCGGTTGTCATAGAACGTTCTCTGTATCCAGCAAGTTGATTAAATATATCACTACGGCACGGGCAGTAGATCGGCTACATGCACCATCGATTTATTTCAGGGCAGAAATATCCCCAGCGGTGGTTTGCGGCTAATACTCACTGGTGATGGCCAGAAGCCAATAGCTTTAGCGCCTCACCAGTGCTAAAGATAGCCGCATACTCCCCTTCCAAGTTCGCCAGTGACATGGCGTGCACTTCATCCGCCGTACGGTAAGTGCCTGCGTAGTCCTGCTTGGCAAAGGTAAAAGTGGCATCCGCGACAACGTGGGTATCAAAGCCAAGATTACCGGCTGTGCGAGCGGTGGCTTCAACCGAATTGCTGGTACTCACACCAACGATAACCAGCCGCTTGATCTCGCGAGCGTGGAGCCAGCGCTCTAAGCCTGAGTGGGTAAACGCACAGGGTATGTTCTTTTCTACTACGTGCTCTTTAGGTTGCGGGGCTAGTGCAGGCTGGAACTCTGCGCCTGGTAACCCCGGCCAAAATGGCGAGCTGGGGGTGCGTGAGATATGGCGTACATGCACTACGGGCCAGCCCGCTTTACGCCATTCAGTGAGCAGGCTCTGAATATTATTTTCGGCATCCGGGTTATTGCGCTCACCGATGGCGGGATCGCTCATTCCTCGCTGCATATCGATGACCATCAGGGCGACAAGTTGATTACTCATTGCTAATTCAACGTCCTCTTTTGTGTGCTTCTTGGATCAGGAATACACTCAGGCACGAATAGGAAAGCTAAGCGATACTGACCAACCATTACTTTCAATTATTTAAAATACTTCAACCACCGATACAGCTTGCCTAAAAAACGTGTGCCCAGCATTAATCCAATGCTGAGTATAACCACTGCCAGCGAACCGTAAGCTACCATTCCGCCCCACGTCCATTGGCTAATCGCCGTGCCCAAGTGCTGAACGAAAAGATACACGCCGATTAAGAAACTACCGGCCCGTACCAAGCCTGCCTCGCTGATGGATAAGGCTGAGCCAACACTATCACTGTCATGAATTTTATTGGCCAGAGTTACGGCAGAAAACCACAGTGCGATGCCCACGATAATAGGAATAACAACGGTGGCCACTAGTCCTGGCAGCCACTGGGTTAGCTCTGCCTCAAAGCTTGGGCTAAACAGCAACGGCGATACGCTAAGTAAAGGATTGATGGCAAGGTAAACGGCGAGCAATCGAATCAGCAAAATAGAAAAAGGTTTCATGGGTTTACCTAACACGCAAAACTTAAGCATAAGCCAACTTTGGCACGAAATCCCGATAGCAGATACAACATCGCCCTGATAATTGTTTATCAAGGCGATGAGGCAGCACCGTTATATCAAGAGTTATTGGATCGGTTAATTAACGATCGCGAATGGCAATAGGCCCAATAGGTGCAACGTTGGGCATAAAGATGGTGACCTCATTAACATCGTGCAGAGGGGCAACGAAATCTGCTTTCCAGGAGCCGACGCGAGGGTTCTTGGAAGGATCATAATTAAAGCCCAGATGCAGGTTATCCGGTGCGACCACGCCCCCATCTTTACGTAGCAACGAGAATGACTGGTCACCAAACTCGGCGTAGATCTGTCCATCAATGCGCTCTAACGGAATGTCTTCGTAAATAAGTTCGCCGGAATAACCGGGGTAGTCGGTCACAAAGCGCACCTCAATATGCAAAACGCCATCCTTGCGCACGGCCTTGTAAGGCTCGGCATAGGCGTGGCCACTGGCAGTGGGTGCCTGCTCAGCGTTGAGGGCAAGGGCCGGGCTGCTAGCCACTGCCGCCAGCGTTAGAAAAGAAAGGCTTAAAAAAGTGGTTCGAAGCTTCATATCTGGCTCTATTCGAAAGTTTCGTAAGTGTCTAACGGAATAGAGCCGCCCGAAGGCGGCTCTTAGGTAATTGCAGTACGTGAGTATTTACTCGGCGTCGATACCAAAGGCGTTCAGGCCCGCGCGGAATACGTCGGTGTTGTCGACCCAGTAGTGGCTGTCTGCATCCACTTCGTAGCGGGAAAGTCCTTCTTCTTGCTGAGCGATGTCATAGAAGAACTCGGCACCTGCACCGTGAGCATACAGCGGCACCAGTTCACGGGTGTGGGTGTCGGAGTGCCAACGTACCAGCGGTAGCGCACCAGCGCCCTGATTGACGATCGGGCTATAGGCATTGACGTCAGAATCAGGACCTTGCAGCAGGCCGTTGCCGTGGTCGGTAGTAACGATGATCAGCGTATCGTCCCAGGAGCTGTTGTTTTCTACCCACTCGACAGCGGCTTCGACGGCTTCGTTGAAGTCGATCTGTTCTTCGATGATACGCGGCAGGTTATTGGCATGAGCGGCCCAATCGACGGCGCCGCCTTCAACCATCAGGAAGAAGCCGTTTTCGTTGCCGGTTTCGCTGGCGTTGAGCACGTTCAGGGCAGCCCCGGTCAGGGTAGCCAAGCTCGGAGAGGTATCCAGGAAGTTGCCACCGCTCACACCAGGACGGTTGTATTGAAGGGTCTGAATGTTCTGCACCAGGCCCAGCAGCTTGTCCTTGGGCAGGTCGATTTCACCGGCGGCCAGCGCTTCAAAGTCTTCCTTACTTTCGATAAAGGCGTAATCCGTTTCGCCGTCCATCAAACGCTGGTAGTACTCTTCACCACCGATAAAGCGAAAATTGCTCTCCCCGGGGTTATCGACACGCTCGCCTGCCGCATCGTAATAAGGGTGGCCGGTACCGATGGCCACAGTGGCAAGGCCGGAATCAACGATTTCACGGCCAATCGCGCTGTAGTCGTTGCGACTTACGTTATGGGCCAGGAAACCGGCCGGAGTGGCGTGTGAAATCTGCACGGAAGAGACAACGCCTAGAGCACGGCCGCTTTCCACCGTGTATTCGCCGATATGCTTGAGCGACTCATCGTCGTTGGACCAGTTGATGGCATTGTTGAAAGTCTTTTGGCCGGACGCCAGTGCAGTCGCCGCCGCGGCGCTATCGGTGTAATCGGCGCGGGCATAGTCGTAACCGGCAAAGTAGCCTTTGTAGTTACCCAGGCTGCCCTCGTAAACGGTGTCTACCGCTTCGTCGTTCCAAAGCTCGGCTGGCTCAAACGTGACCGTACCCTCATCGCTCTTGGTGGGCGTATTGGAGGTATTCAGCGGATGAGTGGCCATGAAAAGCTGCACATCAAACTCATCGTAAACTTCATGACCCAGCGCACCATGACGGAAGTAACTTGCCGCGCGGAACGTCTCAATACCGGTACCGTCGGTGATCATCAATATAACGTTCTTAGCCGTATCTTCCTGCGCTAATGCTGGCGTAACCATGATTGATGCCAGTGCTAACGTGAGTGCATTCCACTTAAAATTTTTCATTTTCATCCCTTGGCTAAATTTAGCTAACTCGTTATTCGGCTAAGCCTAACGTTTGAAAATGTCATTTCTATGAATCTGAATTAATAAAATTAATTTTTGCTAATAAACGATTGGCTGCTTTCTACTCACTCATTAACGGGCCATTCAATAACGCCCCGTCTTAGCCATAAATTCGCCAATAAATCGCCCAAGGCTTGCACGTTCAGCCACACCGCATATACTGTATATATAAACATATATACAGATAGAGGCAGGCGTATGGCGTCTCTCGGTAAACCATCAGCGCAAACTACCGTGCATAAAGGGCGTGGGGCTACTTATGATCCGCACAACCGCTTTGCGCCAACCCACAGCGTGGCGGAGGATGATGGCTGGTGGCGAGAGGAAGCCTCCACCACGTTGGTCACGGAAGTACGCGAAGAAACCAGTAAAAGCGCGCTCTCCTGGAATAAATCGCCCGACCTTCCTTTTGACCGCTCGTTGAATCCTTACCGAGGCTGTGAGCACGGCTGCGTTTACTGCTACGCCCGGCCCTCCCATGCTTACTGGGATTTATCGCCGGGCCTTGATTTTGAAACCAAGCTGATTGCTCGCAACGGCTTGGTGGAGCGCTTAAGTGAGGAATTTTGCAAACCGGGCTATGTCTGCCGGCCTATCAACCTCTCGGGCAATACCGATTGCTACCAACCGCTGGAAGCCAAGCGCCAGTTAACGCGCCAGCTGCTTGAGCTTTTATTGGCATGCCGCCATCCGGTCATTATCGTGACCAAAAGCACTCTGGTGCTAAGGGATATTGACCTACTGGCTGAAATGGCGGAACACTGTCTGGTGCGTGTGTTTGTTAGCCTGACCAGCCTGGATGCCAATATGAAGCGCACACTTGAACCCCGTGCGGCCTCTCCTCAGGCACGCTTAAAAGTCATCCGCGAGCTTAATACCGCAGGCATTCCTGTGGGCACTTTGGTTAGCCCGGTTATTCCAGGGCTTACCGACCACGAAATAGAGCGCATTCTGGAAGCCGCCAGCCGCGCAGGCGCACGAACAGCCACCTGGATGTTGCTACGTTTGCCTCATGAGGTAGCGCCGCTTTTTGAAGCATGGCTTGAAGCTCACTACCCTGAGCGAGCGGCGAAAGTAATGAGCCTGATGCGCCAATGCCGGGGCGGGAAGGCCTATGATGCCCAGTTTGGCAAACGCTTTCGCGGTGAAGGAATTTTTGCCGATATGATCGCCCAGCGCTTTAATCGCGCCAGCCGTCAGTGGAATTTCCAGGCACGCACCGAGCAGGGGCTGAATACCCGAGACTTTCGACCGCCCAATGCCCAAGGCGATCTCTTTTATTAGCGCTTAATAAAAAGGCATCTGATCGGCGTTCTCTGGATAGCAAAGAGTGCCTGACAAATGCCTTGAAGATACTATCTATACATAGCCTTAATTACGCCGCTCACGCAGCTCATTAAGCACCAGTGTGAAAAAGCCTCGGATCTCATCGAGTTTGGGACGCGCTTGTTCAATCAGCGTATCGAACGGCTCCAGTTCGCGCTCCTGAGCTTCTCTCTCGGCCAGCTCATCGCGTATTTCTTCAATAAGCTCGGCTGAATCATCGAGCATGGACTTGAGTTCAGCGGTCGAGGTTGAAACGATCTTTTGATGGGGCGTCATGTTTTTTACCTCAAAGCAGCGTCGTGAATGCGATCAGGATGGCCGGTATGACAATAAATACGCTTAATACCCAAGCGGCCGCCAAAGCTTTTCTTTCTGAAGCTACACGGCCTAACCATTCAGCGCCTTTTACCGGCAGCGGGCGAAGAAACGGAAGTCCGAAAATGACGACTACCGCCAATAGATTAAAGAATAGATGAACCAGAGCGATCTCAAGGGCCAATATGGCCGTGGCGCCGGTTATTGCGGTGGCTGCAAGCAGCGCCGTAAAGGTCGTGCCGATGTTAGTGCCCAAGGTGAAGGGATAAATCTGACGTAATGAGAACGCGCCTGACCCCGCTAATGGCACCATTAAACTGGTGGTCGTGGATGAGGACTGTACTAAAAATGTTACCACCGCGCCGGAAGCAATACCGGCAACCGGGCCACGCCCGATGGCTTTATGCATTATATTTTTTGCCTGTCCTACCATTAATACTCTCAGCAGCGCACCGATATAACGAATCGCTAAAAAAATCAGCGCAATGCCAAAAACAATCATGGCAATTCCACCGGCAACCGTGGGCAGGTTCATGGCCACACTTTCAACAGTAGAGGTAATCGGCTTCGTTGCCATGCCGACAATATTGATGCTACCCATGGAAAGATCGGCGTCGCCGTAAAATAGAAATGCCGTGCTTTGCGCCATCTTCTCCAACGGATGAAAGATAAGTTCGATAGGCAGGAAAATAGCCACCGCCAGCAAGTTAAAAAAGTCATGCACTGTTGCTGCGGAGAACGCGCGTTTAAACTCAGCTTTATCGCGTACATGACCCAGGCTTACCAGCGTATTGGTAACCGTTGTGCCTATATTCGCGCCCATGATCATGGGGACCGCGGTGGCAACCGGCAATCCACCGGCCACAAAGGCGACGATAACCGAGGTAACGGTGGAGGATGACTGAATCAACGCCGTAGCGACAATCCCGACCATCAGGCCAACAAAGGGATTGGTGGCAAACTCAAAAAGCTGTTGGGCATGATCGCCAGCAGCTATTTTGAAACCGTTACCAATAATTGATACTGCACAAATCAAAAAGTACACCAGCAAGGCAAGCGTGAGCCACTGCCTTAATGTCCCTTTGCGCCTGACCTTTACCCTTCCACGCTGGCTGGGTAACACCTCTTGTACAGCGCTATTAATATTCTCGGCCATTTGCCACACCCTCTTGGAAGGAAAAACGCCCTGATGCCCACCTACTTCAACGAAGGATGGCGGCTATAGGTGACATAAGCGTGACAACAGCGTGGCACTATGATGTTAGTGCAAATAGAGTGGACACACATATTAAACGGTGGCTGTGGCAAAAAGCGTTCCGTATGCTTTAGCCGACGCTCATTTTTAAGGCAATCACACTTATGGCCGATGCTCTCAGCAAGACAAAATCCAGCTTCTATCGCCGTCTTTACGTGGCTTACCTGATCGATCAGGGAGTCTCTAGCGTGCCTGCGCTCGTGAGCTTCTGCGGCATGCCGCGTCGTACGGCTCAGGACACCATCACCTCGCTTGCCGAGCTGGATATTGAATGCCAATTTCAAACGACACAAGGCGAGCGCCATAACAGCGGTGAATACCGGATTATCAGTTGGGGTCCTATTGATCCTGCCTGGGTCAAGAAGCAAGCAAACCAGCTGGCCGAAGCGCTTGACTACCCCGCTCTCTCGGCTTGATTAATGTGCTGATTCAGCGGATCAGTCGCGCCAGGCAAGCCGTGCGGCGTTCAGCGTAACGCTTAATGAACTGGCGACCATGGCCAGCACCGCCACCAGCGGTGGAATGGCCATAATGATGACAAGCCCCAGTGCCAGCGTGTTATATAGCGCCGAAAGGGTTAAGTTTTGGACCATCACGTGACGGGTAGCGCGCGCGGTGGCAAGGCCCGTCACTAAACTGGCAATGCCAGGTTTTAACAGGTGCGCAGCGGCGCCTTCTCGGGCAGCGTCGCTGGCATTAAAAGGGGCCATGCCGACATCGGCGGCGGCTAGGCTTAAGGTGTCATTAATCCCATCGCCGACAAACAGAGTGGGAGCAGGCAATCCTTGCACCAGACGCGCTTTTGCTTCTGGCGAGCGCTCGGCATAGCAGGCTTCATCGGGCAACCCCAGCTGCTTGGAAGCGGCGTACACCGCGCTAGGCCGGTCACCGCTGAGCATAGCGACCCAGTAGTTAGCCTGCAATGCGTGAACGCTCTGCGCCGTATCCTCCAACAGGGCATCCTCTAGATAGAAGCTGCCTAGCCAGCCTTCCTCATCCGCGAGCAGTACTTCTGACGCCGATGGGCTTGAAGCACTGGCCGCCTGAGGCGGCAGCTTAATGCCCTGGCTTTCAAAAAAGCGTTGGCTGCCCAGCCAGATATCGCCGTGTTCAGGCAAGCGAAGATGCACGCCCTGCCCTGGCACATCCTGTGTCACACTGGCGTTTATAGTCGTTGTTTTCTCAGAACGCGCCCAGCGCGTCAATGCCTGGGCCAGCGGGTGCTGGCTATTAGACGCGGCCTGATAAAGTGTGGCCTTAAGCGTCGGCTCTGCCACACCCTCTCGGCTTACCCAGGCCATAAGCGCAGGCTCGCCCTGGGTAAGCGTGCCGGTTTTATCCAGCGCAATCGCCTGAATTTTAGCCAGCGTTTCAAGTGCTGCCGGGTCGCGTAATGCAATGCCTTGCTGAAGCAGTTGCCCACTTCCCGCCAGGCTTGCCAAGGGGACGGCAAGCCCAACGGCGCATGGGCACGCAACTACCAACACTGATAATGCGCGCACGGCGGCCTCTTCAATACCCAGCCCGAGTAACAGGCCCGCCGGAAAGGCGGCAACTCCAAGCAATAATGCCACCGGGCTTAACCAGGCGGCAAAGCGGTCGGCGAGTTTTTGAAGCTCGCCTTTCTGGGCCTGATAGTGACGCATTTGTTCACGCAGACGGTCCAGGCGGCGCTGGCCTAACGCCTGGGTAACGGTAATGACGACTTCGTCGCTGCCTAACAGCCGACACCCGGCGTAGACCGCCTCCCCTCTTGAAAAATGCCGGGGAATACTTTCCCCGGTGAGCGATGCGGTATCCACCCAGGCAGCGCTTTCCAAAATGCCATCCAGTGCAATCAGCGTTTGAGGCGCAAGTTGTATCCTCGCCCCTGGCTCAATCTCAGCTAATGGAGCTACCCGCCACTGATCCCCCTGCCATACCGCGGCTTCGTTATTGGGCTCGGGCAAGGCGTCTAGTGCCTTTAACCCTCGGTGGCGGCATAGGGTTTCTACCAGACGCCCGCCTAGCAGCAGCACAATCAGCATCACGGCAGTATCAAAATACACCTCTGCCGAGCCGCTCAATAAAAGCCCTATGGAAACCACTACAGCGGCAAGAACGCCGAGGGTTACCAGTACATCCATGCCCGGTCGCTTGGCGCGTAGCGTACGCAGGCCCGCACGATAAAACGGCCAGCCGGCAAAGGTCACAACCGGAATAGAAAACGCCCCGGACACCCAAGCGACGACCCACTCAATCGTTGGATTAGGCAACGCGCCGGCATAGATCAGGATGGAGGCGAGCATGGTCCACATGCCAAATACCGAACCTACCAGCAGGCGCAAGCTCAAATAGCGGCTTTCCTGCTCTAAGCGTGCATGCGCATCAGCATTGGGTTCCAGCTCGGTTAAACGGTAGCCCAGGCGCTTTACTTTAGGAGCCAGGGCCTCGAGCGAGATAGCCTCAGAGGCGCCCTTTACCCATAGCGTGGCCGTCGGGTAATGCACACTGATACTCTCAACACCTTTACGGTGACTAAGCACTCCCTCAACGGCGAGCGCACAGCTGGTGCACCACATACCGTTTAGGGTATAGAGCGCCTCGTTATTGCCCGGCTCACCCGGTGCCGTTTGAGTTGCCACACTAAACCCTTATAAACAAGGCGGCAGACCCACCATTGGCCCGGCAACAAACATCACGCCTCCGGCAGAAAACACATAAAGCCAGGCGGAAACAAAGGCGTTAAAGTGCCGCCGTCCTTCATGCATTTTGGCTTCCTGGAAACATCCCCAGGCTAGCCCTGCCAGTAGCAAAGCAGTCAGCAGGCTCAACAATAACAGGCTGATATTGATTGTAGTGAGTGCCCCCTGCGCGGGATCGGGCGGCGCCACGGCGCAGGCGACCGAAAGGCCGCCATATATCGTGATAAACCAGATACTCCAAAGCGTTAGCCCGCCGACAAAATGGCCCGGATGAGTGAGATGCAAACGCTGAATAATAGCTTTCATGCTTTAGCTCCCAATCACTCTAGGTAACACGGCCAGCGCAACAATCAGGATCCAGAACACCACTGCGTTATAACGCCAGAAATAGGCCACTACCACGGGCTCAAACGGCGCATGAACGCCTACATAGCGATAGCCAACACGCATGCCTTGAAGCAAAGAAATTACTGCTCCCAAGGCGCTGTGCAGCAATGCGTAGTACAGGCCTACCATTAAGATAGCGTCATGGGAGGTTTCCGTAACTGCCAAATCAGCGCGCCACATTACCCATAAAATCAACGCAAACTGTAAGGCGCCTAAAATCGCTGCCCCGTAAAGGCGCATCGCCAAGCCGCTGTCCTGCTGCTTACGTAGCTTACTGACACTGCTCTCCATTAGCGCCGAGCCTCCCAGCAAGGCAACCCCGGCGACCACTAACGCAATTAATGAAAGCGGCGAGGCGTCAGGCATCCTCCACCCTGGCGACACGGTCCACAAATAGAACCAGCCAAAAAGGTAAGACAGGAAGAAGGACCCGTTGGCGATCATCGCCGTGGTCATGGCCCATAAACCGGGGCCATCCATGGTACGCGAATGAAGCGGGGGATCGCCGGGCATCACCTTGGCATCGGGCGCCGCTCTGGGGTGAGCGCCATTTTCCCACGACCAGCGCAGTAGAAAGCCGATGGCAATCAACACGCCGACCCCAGCCACTGGATACCAGCGCAGCAACAGGCTGATACACACCACGGCCAGCGCCATAGCCGCAAACAGTGGCCACCAGGAGTTACCGGGCAAATGAATGACCTCCCGCACTTTGCCGGTCAGCGGGTCAGTACCCCATAGTTCACGGCGGCCGTGGTCGGCTGTCGCCAGGCCATGCTTGCCTTCCTGCATCTGCTGTGGCAGTTCAGGATGCTCCCAAAGCGGGTGGCGGGTTTCGACGGGTGGCAGGCTGACAAAGTTATAGGGGCTAGGCGGCAGTTGGTTGGCCCACTCAAGCGTGTCGGCATTCCAAGGATTGGTCTTGGCGGGTTTGCCGTAGCGAAAGTGTAAGGCAATATCGATCAGTACCATGGCAAACCCGGCGGACATCACAAAGCTACCGACAGACGACAGTAGATTGAATATGTCCCAACCAAAGCCGGTCTCGTAGGTATATACCCGCCGCGGCATACCCAAGAGCCCTGTCCAATGCATGATTAAGAACGTGGCATTAAAGCCTATAAACACCAGCCAGAAGCCCCACTTGCCGATCGTTTCAGATGGCATACGCCCGGAAAACAGCGGCAGCCAGTAGTAAATGCCCGCCATCAGCGGAAACAGCATGCCCCCCACCAGCACATAGTGCATGTGCGCGACCACAAAGTGAGTGTCATGGACCTGCCAGTTGAACGGCACCAGCGCCAGCATGACGCCGGTCAACCCGCCGCAAACAAAAATCACCAGAAACCCGACGATCCATAACATGGGTAGTTTCATTTTAGGCTTGCCAAGCCATAGCGTGGCCAACCAGGCAAATATCTGAATACCGGTTGGGATCGCCACCAGCATGCTGGCCGCCGAGAAAAACGCCTGGGCCAGTTGAGGGATACCCACAGTGAACATGTGGTGAACCCACAGGCCGAAACTGATAAACCCCATGACGGTAATCGCAAAGACGACCCAGCCATATCCTACGATAGGCCGCCCGGCAAATACGGGAATGATCGTTGATACAATGCCCGCCGCCGGCAAGAAAATGATGTAAACCTCTGGATGGCCAAATAGCCAGAAAAGGTGTTGCCAAAGTACCGGATCACCGCCGCCTGCAATATCAAAAAATGGCATACCCACAGCACGTTCAAGTTCGAGCAAAATACTGCCCAAAATCAATGGCGGAAAACCCACCACGATCATTAGCGCCATAGCGAGGATGTACCAGGCAAACAGCGGCATTTTATGCAGCGCCATGCCCTGCGTGCGGGTACGCAAAATGGACACCACCAGCTCTACACCGGCAGATAATGCGGAGATCTCAACAAACGTAATGCCCAATAGCCAGAAGTCGGACCCCAGTCCTGGCGAGTATTCGCTGCTACTCAGCGGCGTATACATGAACCAACCGCTGTTGGGGGCCATTTCGAGCACCATGCTGAACGACAAGATGATACCGCCAAATAGATAGCACCAGTAGCCCAAGGCAGTTAGCCGTGGGCATACCAAGTCGCGTGCGCCAATCATCTTGGGGATCATGTAGATCGCCAAACCTTCCAAGATGGGAATGGCGAACAGGAACATCATCACCGTGCCGTGCATGGTGGTCACTTGGCTATAGATATCCGGGGTCAAAAAATTCTGATCAGGCGTCGCAATTTGCGTGCGAATCAGCATCGCCAATATGCCGCCAATCAGAAAAAATGCCATCCCGGTGACCATAAACCGCAGGCCAAGCGTGGTGTGGTTAACGATGGTTAAGGCTTTTAATCCGCGTGGATTTCCCCAAACATCAGACAGGTCATCATGCAGCTTTTGCAGATTTTCTGGGCCGGTTGCTTCTGGGTTTCTCGTGGTCATGGTGTCAGGGTCTCCAGCCAAGCACCCAGGGACTCCAAGGTGGCAGTATCCATATAATCGTGCGGCGGCATTTTGTTACTCGGTTTAAGCGTTTGATGATTTTCCAACCAGTAATGGATGGCGCCCTCTTCCATGGGCAGCACGCCAGCACCCAGATTATGGCGCGCGCCTACATCAGACAGATCGGGTCCGATGGACGATGAAGAAAGTCCGGCCACGCTATGACAAGCGGCGCAGGTGGAGGCAAAGGTTTCGCGGGCCTGGGCAAAATTCTCATTGGCAATGGCCAGCTCCGCCAGCCGCTCTTCCTGCCGGTCAGCCAGCCACGCCTCATACTCCTCGCGCTCGACGGCCTCTACGTAAAGGTTCATATGGGCATGTTGCGCGCCACAAAACTCGGCGCACTGAGCGCCAAAAATGCCCGGCTCATCGGCCTCAAGACGAATAACGTTAACCCGACCGGGTAACATATCGATCTTGCCACCTAATCGTGGCACCCAAAACGCGTGGATCACATCAGCGGAGGTAACGTGAAAGTCCACGGGCTCACCGGCCGGCATAATCAGCTGGTTCGAGGTCACGACTTCGCCACCCTCTGCGCCTGGGTAGCGTACTTCCCACCACCACTGGTGGCCGATAACTTCTATAACGTCCGGTGGCTCGCTTAACGGCAGTGGCAGCATACGTTTACCGGTCGGTACGCCAAAAATGAGGAGCGCGCTGACACTGAACACGGGCAATAAAATTCCGCCGCCCACAATCCAGCGGCGAGCAATTTTACGCTCTTGCTGAGGTGTCCGTTCATGGTGCTTGCGCTTAAACGCATAAAGCCACAGCGCGATGACCCCGATAAACACGACCGTGGCAAAGGTCAGCATGATCCACCAAATAAGCACTACATCGCGTGCAGCTTGCCCAGCGGGGTCTAGAATAGACTTATCACCGGCACACCCCGTGAGCCCAAACAGAGCCACCAGCGATACGTACGTTAACCGGTTGACCCGCCGCGCAACAGCACGTTGAATACACAACGAGGCGACGTGATATAAGTAACGCTCCCTCATGTTTTTATCCCTATTTCTGCCCACAGGAAGTGATTATGGCAAACCCCAATAGGCGCACAATTAAAAGCCGCGCCGCGATTGCTGGCCACCCGCTGCACCCGTTGATGGTGCATTTCCCCGTCGCCGCACTCATGGCCCTGGTAGCCTGCGATTTGGGCTACTGGTATACCGCCGACCCTTTCTGGCTGCGCGTTGGACTTTGGCTGGCGGGCATTGGCGCGCTCGGGGGCTGGCTTGCGAGCATCGCCGGCACGATTGATCTGGTCAGCGTGGGGCAGATTCGCCGTTTGATCACAGGTTGGAGTCACGCCATTGTTGCCGTTGTCATGCTGTCGCTGGCATCGTTTAATTGGCTGATACGCTTTAATCAGCCCGAGATGGTGCTGCCCTGGGGCATTGCAATTTCCGTCATCACCGCTGGTTTGGTGGCGCTGGCAGGCTGGCTGGGTGGTCAGTTGGTGTATGAACATGCGGTGGGTGTTGAAGTAGAGGAATAGCTTGGCACTGGTCATGGCGGGTTAACTCCAGTCCAAGGGTTTAGCCAATACAAATCCTAATACGCTAAGAATACCCGCCAAAGCCAGCAGCAATGCTAAAATCGAGGCCGTTTTTACACCTTTATAAATGCCCATTTCCAAACGCAGGATTAACCAGCCGCAGCTGCCATGCGCCGCGACCATGGCCACGACCGCGGCTAGTTTAAAAGCTAACCACCCCCCCATTAAGCCGTGCAATAAAAATAACGCGGTGCCCGAAAATATGGCGACCAGGGCTGCAGGGGTTGCCACGGAAATATAAAAAAACCGCGGCATGGGAGGCGAGCCTTGAGCAAAACCCGCATCTTTACGCAGCTGAAGCGAGTAGCTCAGTAACGCAGGCAGGTATAGAAGTGAGCCGCACCAGATAACGAGCGAGGCTATATGCAGAAGTTTTAGCCAAGGCATTGTGGCTTCCTTGCGTTGCGTTAGGCTTGGATGAATTGCGCTCCCTATACCTTAGCCAACACTTGCCACTCTAGCTAGCCGATTTACGTGAGGCTAATTTCGTAACCTGTGAATTTTCGGAGATTAATTACGCCAGTATCCAATATCAGATACTGTCCTTTAATGCCTTGGAGCACTCCCTCGACCCGCGGCTGCTTGTCAAAATTATGCGATACCACCTTACGTGGAAACGTCTCAACCGGGTAGTCAAAGGCGTGCGGCGCCTCATCCAGCGTGCGGATAGCGTCCTGCCCATGCAGATCGCGCAGCTTGTCTAATCCGTCACTCAACACATCCAACAGGCGATCGCGCTCAGCGTTTAAGTCAAGCGGCTCGACTTCCCCTTTTAGCATAGCGCGCCAGTTAGTGCGGTCGCTCACCTGCTCTTTAAAGAGCATCTCGACAAACCCCGACTGTTGACGCGTATTGACTTCGAGTATGGGCAGCGCCTGAATAGCGCCCTGATCCAACCAGCGAGTAGGCATCTGCGTTTTACGCGTAATACCTACTTTTAAGCCTGATGAATTAGCCAGGTAAACAATATGTGGTTGAAAGCAGTGTGTTTCGCCCCATTCCGGCTCGCGGCAGGTACCCAAAAAAAAGTGGCAGGTTTCAGGCTTCATGATGCAGGTATCGCACTGCGCCAAACGTTTGAAACATGGGTAACAGTGACCTTGGGCAAAGCTTTTCTTGGTTGCCCGCCCGCAGTGCGTGCAGGCAATGGCGCCGCTCCATTCAAGCGATAACGGCATTCCAATACGTGAATTGAGGGGAATCTCTTGATCCCCTGCCCGCAGGTGATAGACCACCTTATCGCCTAGCTGGTCGGGCAATGTGGCGGACATCTTACGTAAGCACCCTTGCACTACCTGATCAGTCACGCGTTGCATCCCGGCCAAGCCCTGCCATTTCCGGTGTAACGCCAGCACCTGAGGACGCTGCACCACAAGTACGCTGCTCCAGGTAGCCCACCCGGTTTTCTTCAGCAACGTTATTTTCGGCCTCGTAGCGCATTACCGCTTCCAGACATAGCTCTGTTTGTTCGGCGGTTAGAAAGCGGCCGTCGGGCCATTTACGCAACGACACAGCCTGTTTAAGGCTTTCATAAATCGCCGGGGTCATCTGGTTGATCATTTTATCAAACGTCATATCGCTCATTGCGGGCCTCTTAATCTGTTTTCAAACGGCGTGAAGAATAATACCAGCCTGTGACAAGCCCCACGAGAAGCCCACCTAAATGTGCTTCATTGGCGACATTGCCAAACCCTACTGAACCAGCCAGATCCGTCATGGTAAATACCATCCATCCCAACATGAATACGACTAGCATTTGCGGAACGAAAAAACCGCTACGCGGCACGCGGCGAGACATCAGCCAGACATGCCCCAGCAAGGCATATACCACGCCCGACATTCCGCCAAACAGCACCGTGCCAGTGACGTACTGAGCGAGGTTGGCGCCAATACCAGCGATTAACAGCATAAGCAGCATGGTACGGCTGCCCTGTAACGCTTCGATTTGGCGCCCAAAATACCATAGCCACATTAGATTGAAGATAAGGTGCATCAAGCCGAAATGCAGAAATGCCGGAGAAAGCAGGCGCCACACCTGACCAGACGTCAGGGCTTGCGTTAAATTGCCGTACACCAGCTGATTGCCCTCGATGCCTACCGGCACAATGGTCAACGCCATGACGATAACGTCACCAAACATTTCGGTTAAGGCAAATATCGCAAGGCTTATCGCAATGGATAGCACGGTTACCGGCACGCCACGCAGCAGCGTCAGCATATTGCCTGTCGTACGCTTGCTTGTGGCAGGCCGATCCAGAATCAGTGGTTCGCCACGCTCCCAACGCCCTACCAGGGCTTTTAATTCTTCATGCTGGCGCGGGTCGGCCACCCATAACAGCGGGCCATCGGCTTCATCAGTAATACGGTGGCCGATTCGGTGGTGCCATAGTGCTTTACGCAATTCCTGCGTATCGACGCCACTGGGTAAACGTATAACGGGGTGCATAGCCTCTCCCTGTTGAAGGCCTTGAAACTTAACCACCACCCTATAGATCAAGCCACCAATCTATAGACAAAAAAAATCCGGCGGAGGGGCCGCCGGAAAAAAGCAAGGGATCATTCAAGGGAACACTTACTCTGATAGCCGACCGCACAGTTAGTTCAGCAGTTTCATAAAAAAAATGTAACCAGTTGTATCTATGACTAACGCAGGTTAATAAAAATCTTTCGCGTTTATTGAAAAACAGTTTTAACCCTCGTTAACCACCTGAACCCAAACAAAATTATCCGAACTTAGCTGCTTTTCTCCGCTCCACCGATAGGCCACCAGACGGCCATATTTAACCGCACTATAATCCAGACAGGCGATATTGTGGGTAGGCAACGCGGGGATTCCTTCGCACCAATAATGGCCTATAAAAAGCGGTGGCTCTTCCGGGCCATAATAGCTCAGGCGCTGGTGCTCACTCTCGGAGAGCACACGCTCTTCCAGGTCGCCCGGCAGGTTATCCGGTTGAAAAACGACATCGCCCCACTGCTTAGGGCGAGCCGACCAGAAATGCGCCCGAAAGCTCTGCCGGGTATAACCATCGCCGGATTGAATGGCGATGCCGCTAGGCAGCGGAATATTCGCTCCCCGGGTTAGCCGGTCGATAATACGATAAGCCTCGGTAGATGTGTCGGCAGATTCAATTAAAAACTGGTCATCCAGACGTCCATTAGGTAGGCGCTGCTTTAATTGCCCGATCAACCCATCATCCCAGCAGGCGTGTACTACGCGGATTCCGTCTATTTCTAGAAAAAGCGGCAGCGTTTTAAACCAGGCAAGCGTGTCTTCCCACTCGCTGGGGTAATCCTGGTACTGGGCCAAAGTGGCTTCAATAATACGGTTATGGCGCGGTGTGTGCTCACACAGCCAGCGTTTATGGCTGTCTGGCGGCGCCGGGTGGGTATACGTCAGAGCATTGTGCTCGTGATTACCCATGACGATATGCGCCTCCCCCGCCTCCACCATACGCCGTGCAACGGTGACGGCAAGACGAATACGTGGGCCACGGTCAATTAAATCGCCTAGAAAAATAACTTTTCGCTGAGGATGTCGATAAACGCCCCCTGAGTCGCGATAACCCAGTTTTTCCAACAGGGCAATCAGCGTTGCACCGCAACCATGCACATCACCAATCAGGTCGTAACCTTCCATGCTTAATCTCCCAGCCGGTGGCTCCAACCTAATTTACTGCGCAGCACCTCATAAAAGTTATGTCCAATAGGGTGTACAAGCTTGACGCGCTCTGGCTTGCGCTTAATGACTAGTATGTCGTCTGGCTTGGCCACCGCTCGTGTTTGTCCATCACAGCTTATGTGTGGGTAGGCCTGATTGGTTTCACCAATATGAATTCGAATTTCGCTGGCCGCATCAACCACGATGGGGCGGCTGGAAAGCGTATGCGGGAACATGGGTACCAACGTCACCACATCAAGCTTGGGATGCATAATCGGGCCGCCGCCGGAAAGCGCATAGGCTGTCGAACCCGTCGGCGTTGCAATAATCAAGCCGTCGCTGCGCTGGCTATAAACAAACTGGCCATCAATGAACAGCTCAAACTCGATCATGCGCACGGCTTTGCCAGGGTGCACGACCACTTCGTTTAACGCATCACCATTACCGACGGCGACTCCGTTACGATACAGCACCGCATCGAGCAAAAAGCGCTCTTCAATTTCAAACTCGCCAGCCAGCACTTCACCCACCCGGCTTTCCAGTTCGTCGGGCGAGATATCGGTAAGAAACCCCAGCCGACCCCGGTTCACGCCCAACATTAACGTGCCGCTGCGGCACAGCGTGCGTGCCGCGCCCAGTAGGCTGCCGTCTCCGCCAATCACAATTACCAGGTCACACAGTTCGCCCAACATCCGCCGGCTGGCTTCAGGCTGGCCGTGGCTTGGAATTACGGTGGCCGTGCGATCCTCAACCAACACGTTATAGCCGTGCGCTACCAGATAGCTGATCAACCGTTGAAGCGAATCGACGACTTTGTCGCTGCCTAAACGACCAATCAAACCAATCGTTTTAAAGGGCCGTGTACTCCTTTCGCCGGATAACGGCGCGGAAGATGGCGGTTGAGTGTTAAGCATGGGAGGCTCTCGCTGGCATCAGCCTCACATTATGGCGATACCGGGAGTAACGGGCAAATAAGCTTAACGAACCCAAAGTAATAACTCAGGCCACGCTTGCGGTCCGACGCGTCAGCCACCAATGATTCAACCATAGTGACCCGACCATGATGAGCGCGCCCACGGCTAACCGCACGATATCCGCATCACGGTTCCAGATTAGCAGGTTGACCAGTAAACCGGCCGGCACAAGGGCATTATTCATAATCGCCAGCGTACCCGCATCGACCTTGGTAGCGCCCTGGTTCCAGGCAAAGTAACCTACGCCTGAAGCCACTAGGCCCAGCCACGCCAATACCCCCCACTGCAGTGACGTGCTGGGCAGCGCTGCACTATTGCCAAACAGAAGGTAAGCGGGCAGCGCAACCAGCATGGCGCCGATAAAAAACCAGCCAAACACGTTATGCCAGGCAAGCGTTGGCGGCAGGTCGGCCGCTAAGCGGCGATAGCCAACTTGGCCAAGCGCAAAGCAAAGGTTGGCGCCCTGAACCACAAAGAAACCCTGCCAAAAGCCGCTATCGATCCCATCGTAGCGAATAATGGCGGCGCCGATTACCGCCAACAGCGCGGTGATAAGGTACATAGGCGTAAAGCGGCCAAACAGTAAATCGTCAAGCAGCGCGATATACACAGGCGTAAAGATAGTAAAGAGGAGCACTTCCGGTACGGAAAGCAGCAAAAAAGATTGGTAAAAAAACGTGTACATTACGCCAAGCTGTATCGCACCCAAGCCCATCAAAGCGAGGCGTTGCTTACCGCGTAGCAGGCTTGGGCGTAAAAAAGGTAAAAAAACCAGCATTGCCAGCGTTACCCTAATCAGCACCGCGAAATAGCCATCGACCTGGCCCGCCAGGTAAACGCCTATTAACGAAAATGAAAACGCCCATAGCGCCGTTACACTAATTAGATAGCCCACTGGTAAACCTCGTTTATTAAAATGGTTTACGCAGATTATACGGACTTATCGCGGCCTGCCAACTGGTAAACCTGCATAAATGTCCTAGTTAACGACGCTCTATACACGCTTGAGCCACCATAGCGCATAAATTACGCCAGGCAGCCAGCCAACTAGGGTGAGCACCACGCCGATAACAATACGCGTAGCGCCGGCACCGGTTAACGCCAATGCTAACGGCGGTAATAAAACAGCCAGCGCCATATAGGCAGCTTTTAGCGCTTTAGGCTCGGAGACGGGGGAGTCCGCGCCAGTTTTTTCCGATTTAGCCTTATCAGAAGTAGCCTCTTCAGCCTTAGCTTCCAATTGAGCGCCGGCTGGCTTGGCATGAGATGGCAACGGCTTGGATTGGGGTGAAGATTCCGGCGGCGTAAAATGCTCCACTGCTGGCTGAGCACGCTGAGTTTCGGATTGTTCACGGGCTTCTTTGCGGTGGGCCTGCTTATCGATTTTTTGCTCTAATTCAGTGGCACCCTGAGCGAGATCATCGTGGTAGCGCTCCCAATCTTCCCAGTCGTGCGGGGTGCCGGATTTGGGTCGCTGCTGCCCTGCCCCACGGGCACGTTCCCAGGATTTTTCCTCAAGGGTATTCGGACGGTCGGGTTCGCGTTCAACGCCCACACCTTTGCGATTAAGATACTCACGTGCATCCATTTGAAGCTCCTTACGTTAGCGATACGCAAAGCGTTGAATGTAATTAGTGCCAATTCACACCAAGCATGGCTCTAAATCATCTACATTGGTAAGAGCGTTTGAGCTGTAAAATGTTTAAGCCGTGACTACGCATTATCGAATAACCTAGCTCGCGTTGCACTTAGCTATCACGCGTTAAGACCTCGTTGCACACAGGTGTGATTCATATACGAAGGTGTGCATAAGGAGTGACCGATGAACCAGCAAGCCCCGCATACCGTTCGCGATATTATGTCCCGAGACTGTTACCGCGTCTCGCCCTCCACATCCATTACCAACTTGGCCCAAGGTTTAGCGCTTCATCGCCTGCCGGGTGCCCCCGTTGTTGATGCATCAGACCGACTAGTTGGTTTTATTTCTGAACAGGATGTATTGGGTCACGTACTTGATTGCCTTTATCATGACCACGAGACACCAATGGTCGGCGAGCTGATGCGCCAGGAGGTGCTGACGACCACTCCCAATAAAAGCATTACCGACCTTGCCCAGGAAATGCTCGGCAAAAAACCTAAAGTTTACCCGGTCGTTGAGCAGTTGCGCTTGGTGGGTATCGTTACCCGGCGTGATATTCTGATTGCGCTTCTTAAAATTCGCTGCCATTAAGCGCTGATAGCAAGCTAACCACTGAACAACGGTCAAAAAAAACCGCTGCTTTAAAAGCAGCGGAAGCAAGGGATCGAAAACAATAGCTAGGACAACACTATTAGCGACTGCTATCGCTACGTTGTCTGTACTAACTCAGACACTCTCTAATGAAAAAGTTCGCTACTCCGTAAAATTTTCGTCTCCAAAGGGGTGCACGCGTATACTAAAGCTTACATATACGCATAAGTGGTTAGGAGTGAATACATGGCACTTTACCTACTGGTGCTTGGGGTTTGCCTGTTGGTGATGGGTGCCGTTTTACTGGTATTAATGACGGCGGGTACCCCCAGGTATCGCACCGAACCAAAAGATTTGCTGGCCCTTTTTGACAAGGCGTTAGTTAGCCAGGTGAGCGAAACCGAGTGGAATGCGATTATCGGCTACCCGATACGCCATAATGAGTATCTGGATGGGGTTCGCCGACGCGCTGCACACCTGATGGAGCTACATGGTCGACGCTGGCTGATCGCTCAGGGTAAACCGCTTTTAAATCATGAAGGGCAAGCAGAGCTGCAAGCATTACGCGACCATCTGGCGGCCCATACGGCGTTGCATCAGAAGTAGATGCGGCTAAACGCGCCGAGGAGATAATAGCCATGCCGAGTACCATCCGCAGAATCCCACTGGATAGCGCCACACATCATCACTCGCATGATTTTCACCAAATCGTGATAACCCTGTGTGGCTCATCGGAATTTGAGATTGAGGGGTTGGGTGGCCGCGTGAATGCTTTTTCAGGCTGCATTGTGCCGGCGAACCATGAGCACTACTACTCAGGCCAGGGCCACAACCGGCAGCTCATTCTGGATCTTCCAGAAGATGCACCAGCACTTACCGGCGAGCATCGCGAGCTGGTCGCCCTATTTGATGCCCCGCGCTTTTTTGCCCTGGATAACCCATTACGCCATTATTTGGCATTTATGGAGAGCGAACTCGCCCAAGGATTTGACACATCCTATGCATCTTTTCAGCAGGACCGCTTGGCAGCCACCCTACTTGGCTCACTAAAAGCCCGGCTTGGCAACCCACCAACAGTATGTCAGCGGCGGATTGACCTTACCCAGATTGATCGTTTTATCCACCGTCATCTTGCTGATGCGTTACGTGTGGCTGATTTAGCCAAGCTCGCCTGCCTGAGTGAGGCGCACTTTTCAGAACGTTTTCGGGGGCAAACCGGGCTTTCTCCATGGCAATACGTC
The DNA here is from genome assembly GCF_052376775.1 of Halomonas sp. AOP43-A1-21. Classification (NCBI taxonomy): domain Bacteria; kingdom Pseudomonadati; phylum Pseudomonadota; class Gammaproteobacteria; order Oceanospirillales; family Halomonadaceae; genus Halomonas; species Halomonas sp. AOP43-A1-21. Next base: position 27,335 of record NZ_JBQSWC010000018.1, read on the forward strand.
AAGCGCCAGCGGCTGCACGCCGCCCGGCAGCTTATTTTGCAAAGTCGGCTACCCTTAACCGATATTGCCATTCAAACCGGCTTTGCCAATCAAAGTGCGCTTTCTCATGCGTTCAGACATAGCTACGGCGTATCACCTCGCATGCTGCGCCAAGCGACATCAGAGCCACTATCTAAAGCGTCACCAACCAGAGCTAAAAATCCTCTGGCAGCACAAAAATCATTCCACTAAAGTCTAAAAACCACAGCGCTTGCCACGGAATTGACATGTTTTTCCGAGGAAACGACATACACCAAACTTGATAGCACTCTACATTCGACCGCTGCTTGGGCGAAAAGCCCTACCACCTATTTGTCTTTATTTAGATTTTCGGGGGCCTCAATGCTCAACGCTAAAAAAATGCGTGATTCTGCCACCTGGCAAACTGATCTTGATACGCTAATGGCCCAGGTGAGCGACCACTATTTGGTGGACGAAGAAACCTACGTTGGCGAGCTTATCAAACTGCTGGATGCCGATCGCGAAGACTTTGCTCGCATTGAGGCCAATACGGCGGCGCTAATACGCGATGTGCGTGAAATGGACACGGCCGTCGACACCATTGACGAGCTTTTACAGCAGTACAGCCTGGACACGCATGAAGGGTTGATGCTGATGTGTCTGGCCGAAGCCATGCTGCGCATCCCCGATAAGGCGACCGCCGACGCTCTGATTGAAGACAAGCTTGGTCCGGCCGACTGGCAGTCTTACGCAGGCAAAAGTGAGTCGTGGATGGTCAACGCTTCCACGTGGGGTCTTTTAATGACCGGCCGCGTTCTAAAGCTCGACCATCCGCGGGATGGCCAGCCAGCCACCTTTATTAACCGCATGGTTAATCGTATGGGCGAGCCTGTGATTCGTCGCGCGATGGTTGAAGCGATGAAAATCATGGGTAAGCAGTTCGTATTGGGGCGTGATATCAACGAAGCCCTGAAACGCTCCAAACCGCTTTTCAATAAAGGCTACACCTACTCTTACGACATGCTGGGTGAAGCCGCGCGTACGCGTGATGACGCGAAGCGTTACTTTGATGATTATGCCCGCGCCATTGAGCAGGTGGGTAAAACGTCTAAAGCACTGGGCGAGAAAACGCCCGCCCCGTCTGTCTCGATCAAACTTTCTGCACTTCATCCGCGCTATGAATTCGGCCGCCGTGAGCAGGTACTCGCAGAGCTTGTCGACACCGTTATCAAGCTGGTAACTAAAGCCCGCGAGCTGGATGTTGCCGTTACTATCGATGCCGAAGAAGTTGACCGCTTAGAGCTTTCGCTGGAAGTTTTCCGCGCGGTTTACTCAAGCGATTCGGTAAAAGGCTGGGGCCACTTTGGCCTGGTGGTTCAGGCGTACTCCAAGCGCGCCCTGCCGGTGCTTCACTACATTAACCGCTTGGCGGATGAGCAAGGCGATGAAATTCCGCTGCGCCTAGTGAAAGGCGCTTACTGGGATAGCGAAATCAAAGAGTCGCAGCAGCTGGGTGTCGATGGCTACCCGGTTTATACCCGTAAAGCATGTACCGATGTTGCTTACCTGGCGTGTGCCCAGTTTCTGCTTTCAAACGATACCGTCGGGCGCATTTTCCCGCAGTTCGCCACGCATAACGCCCATACGGTCACCAACATTCTGGAATTTGCCAACCACGACAGTCGGCCGTTTGAGTTCCAACGCCTGCACGGCATGGGTGAAGCGCTTTACGATGCGGCCCTGGAGCGCGCGCCCAAAGGCACGTACTGTCGCATCTACGCCCCAGTAGGCGCACATAAAGATCTGCTGCCCTATCTGGTGCGCCGCCTGCTGGAAAACGGTGCTAACTCGTCGTTCGTCCACCAGCTGGTTGATCCAGAAGTGCCGGTGGAATGGCTTTGCCAGCACCCGATTGAGACCTTGCGTCAGCAGAAATCATTGACCAATACGCGGATTCCGTTACCCAAGGATATTTACGGACCCAAGCGGCGTAACTCGCGGGGCGTTAACCTAAATATCCGCAGCCACTTCTATCCGCTGATGGATAAGATGGCCGCCTTCATGGATAAGCAGTACCTGGCCAAACCGCTATTGGCGTTCGATGTGGCAGACGATGCCGCCAATACCCACAGCGTGACCTGCCCGTTTGATCGTCGTCAAAGCGTAGGCAGCATTCAGTGGACGACAAAAGAGCAGGCAACCGAGGCACTGGATGCGGCCTGGAATGCCTTCCCACGCTGGGAAGCCACGCCGGTTGCTGAGCGCGCGGCCGTGCTGCGTCGCTTAGCCGACCTGATGGAAGACAACATGCCGGAGCTTATGACCCTTTGCTCACGCGAAGGCGGCAAGCTCTTAACGGATGGTGTGGACGAAATCAAAGAAGCCGTTGATTTCTGCCGCTACTACGCCATGCGCGCAGAAGAGTCTTTCGGCGAGCCCATTGAACTGCCGGGACCAACCGGCGAATCCAACCGGCTGATCATGGGCGGTAAAGGTGTGTTTGCTGCGATAAGCCCCTGGAATTTCCCGGTGGCTATCTTCTGCGGTCAGATTGTTGCCGCTGCCGTTGCGGGCAATACCGTACTGGCCAAGCCTGCCGAGCAAACATCGATTGTCGCTCACCGTGTGATTAAGCTGCTTTACGAAGCAGGCCTGCCGCGCGATGTGGTTCAGCTACTGCCGGGCGATGGCCCGACCGTGGGCAGCGTGCTGACCTCCGACCCGCGAATCACCGGCGTAGTTTTTACCGGCGGCACCGACACGGCGCAGATCATCAACCGCGCCTTGGCTGCGCGTGAAAACGCACCGCTGCCCACGCTGATCGCTGAAACCGGCGGCATGAACGCCATGATCGTCGACTCTACCGCCCTGCCCGAACAGGTCGTGGTCGATGTTATTCAGTCTGCGTTCCAAAGCGCTGGCCAGCGCTGCTCGGCGTTGCGAGTTCTTTACCTGCAAGACGATGTTGCCGACCGCGTCATCACAATTCTTAAAGGCGCTATGAACGAGCTGCGCATCGGTGATCCGCGCGATTTGGGTACCGACGTTGGCCCAGTGATTGACGAAGAAGCCCGCAAAGGCCTGCTTGAGCATATCGAAAAGCTTAAAGGCGAAAACCGCTTAGTCGCTGAAACACCGATGGCTGCCGAGCATACTCAGAACGGTACATTCGTGGCGCCCGTAGCCTTTACCATCGACAGTATCAATTCGTTGACCCGAGAGCAGTTTGGTCCTGTGCTGCACATTGTGCGCTACAAGGCCAGCGAGCTTGACCGGGCAATCAATGATATCAATGGCCGTGGCTACGGCCTGACTTTTGGGGTGCATAGCCGCAATGAGTCCTTTGCCGCTGAAATTGCGCAGAAAATTCGTGCGGGCAATGTATACATTAATCGTAATATCATTGGGGCCGTGGTGGGCGTCCAACCCTTTGGTGGTCAAGGACTTTCAGGCACAGGCCCTAAAGCGGGCGGGCCGAATTACCTGCAGCGCTTTATCACTGAAAAAACGGTTACCAATAACACCGCCGCTTTAGGTGGTAACGCGTCTTTACTGGCGCTAGGCGATGAGTAAATAGCTCATCATAATAACGAACCTGAACTCCTCAAAAAGGATCTCTCATGGTTGAAAATAATAGCGCAACGGCCTTTACGTCCCCCCTCTTGAGGAGGGGGACATTAGGCATAGGGAACGTTACACATAAACGCTCGAAACCTCTTTTTGACGACTCCTTCGAGGAACGCTCGAAGGTCGTAACGTGAATAAGAGACAGGGTTAACAACAATAAGTCCGTGCGATTACCAAGCATTGCTCGGTAAGCGCACTCACCAGTCGGTGCTATCCGACTTGATAAACGGGAGAATTTCATGGCTATTGGCGTTTGGATCAGCCTTTTTGCTTATTTTGCGCTTATGATCGGCATTGGCCTTTATGCCATGCGCACATCCACTTCGACCTCTGAAGACTACGTGCTGGGCGGTCGAACCTTGAGCCCCAAAGTAGCGGCCCTGTCAGCGGGTGCATCAGACATGAGCGGCTGGCTGCTGCTGGGGTTGCCCGGTGCGATGTTCGTGTCTGGTTTGGGCTCGGCCTGGATCGGTATTGGCCTATTCGTGGGCGCCTTCTTCAACTGGTTATTGGTCGCACCACGCCTGCGTGAGCAAACCGTTCACTATGGTAATGCGATCACTATTCCAGCCTTTCTGGCCAATCGGTTTCCTACCCGGGCAATGTCGCTAAGAACGGTATCGGCCATCGTTATCGTTATTTTCTTCGCAGTTTACACAGCGTCTGGCCTAGTGGCAGGCGGGAAGCTGTTCGAAAGCGCCTTTGCGGGGATTATCAACATTGGCGACATGAGCGACTACGCTCTGGGCATTATCATCACTCTCGGCGTGGTGCTTATTTATACGGTAGTGGGCGGTTTCTTGGCCGTGAGCATGACGGACTTTGTGCAAGGCTGCATCATGATGCTGGCACTGATCATCATGCCGGCAGTTGTGCTCTTTGGTGAAGGCGGCGGTGGTTTCACTCAAGCATCGCAGACGCTTAACGACGTCGATCCCACGCTGCTGTCGTGGACAGAGGGCCTGACCTTCATCGGCTGGCTTTCTGCCGTTACCTGGGGCTTAGGTTATTTTGGCCAGCCGCATATCATCGTGCGTTTCATGGCCATTCGCCACCTGAAAGATGTGCCTACTGCACGTAATATTGGTATGGGCTGGATGGCGATTTCTCTGATTGGTGCGGTTTCGCTCGGCATCTTTGGTCGGGCTTACGCTATCCGCAACGGTATGGATATTCAGGATCCGGAAACGATCTTTATTATCCTGGCAGAGCTGCTGTTCCATCCGCTGATTACCGGCTTCCTGTATGCGGCCTTGCTTGCGGCAGTCATGAGTACCATTTCCAGCCAGCTGCTGGTGGCGTCGTCATCGCTAACCGAAGACTTCTACCGTCTCTTCCTGAACAAGCAGGCATCAGAAAAGCAGACCGTTACCGTGGGCCGGATTAGTGTGGTACTGGTAGGTTTGGTGGCAGCCTTTATTGCCTCCGACCCCGACTCTCAGGTGTTAGGCTTAGTCAGTAACGCCTGGGCAGGCTTTGGTGCAGCGTTCGGCCCCCTGATTATCTTATCGCTGATGTGGTCACGCACTAACGGCGCTGGCGCCATCGCAGGCATGATCGTCGGTGCTGTCACCGTGATGGTCTGGATCGCGCTGGGCTGGAATGGCGAATTCATGGGTGGCCCTGGCATCTACGAAATCATTCCTGGCTTCATTGCTTCCTTCATTGCCATTCTGGTGGTGAGCAGCGCGACTGCCGATGCCGGTGAATATCAGCATATCGAACGATAGAAAGAGTCTGAAATGATCTTTGAAGGCCACCCCCGGGTGGCCTTTTTCATGCGCTCATTGCCCTGGGTCAATAATGCCGCCGCACCATGACGATATCCTTTATTCATAAGTGACAGACACTTATCGAGTAACGTCAACAGCAAGGAGCAACGTCATGCGCCATCTATCTTTCCCCGCACTGTTAACCATGGGGCTGGCCACGGCCACCCTGGCCGCCAGCAGCCAAGTATTTGCCTACGGTGCAGGCGACTTTTTTACCCGTGCAGGGGTCGCCAAAGTGGCCCCCAAAAGCCACAACGGAGAACTTGCCGATGGCGCCTTTGCGGTCAATGTACAGGATAAAACGGATTTCGCTTTTACCCTTGGTTACCGTTTCCACGACAAGCTAGGGGTTGAGCTTCTCGCCGCCCTCCCGTTTGAGCATGATATTGCTCTCAATGGGGATAATCTGGCATCAACCAAGCATCTTCCCCCGACCCTGACACTGCAGTATTACCCGCTCGGCGGTACGCAATCCCGAGTGCAGCCCTATATTGGCGCAGGCATCAATTACACGCGTTTTTCAGATGAGTACGTGGCGATTGGTGAACTTAATTTGGAAAACTCCTGGGGGGCAGCAGGCCAAGTAGGTGTCGACCTACTGATCGACGACCACTGGGCGCTTAACGCGGCCGCCTGGTATCTGGATATCAATACTGATGCCACTATTAACGGTACGGCTGCGGGCTCTGTGGACATTGATCCGGTTGTCGTGATGGGCGGGCTAAGCTATCGCTTTTAACGGATAGCACTAGGAAAAGTGCTTGGCGAACCAACACAGGGATGAATTTTTCCTACCGGGCCAGCCAGTGCGCAGGCCCGATGGGTTAACCGCTAGTTGTCTGTGACTAGCTGATCGACCTTCTCAAATGCCCGCACCACCAGAAATTGGTCACTGGAGCGCACTTTTTCCTGGATCAGATAGGCGGCAATCGCAGGGGCCACTTCGCATTTGGCGGGTAACGGCGCATTGGCATCAATAAGCGCATTAAGCCGGGCGACAAACACAAAGCGCACCCACTGGGGTAGCGACATGGTATCGATACAAAAGGGCTCCTGACTTGCAAAAGCGCTTGCCTGGGGAGTTTCGACACGCCATAAGTTGGCGGCCTTCATGGCGGCTTCAAGCTCGAGAAGCGCGGTTTGAAGCTGTTGATGGACGCTCATAAGCACCTTAATTAATCAGTAACGGTTCACCTTTATTATCCCAACTCTATACGTGAGTTGCTACTTATACCCAGTAATTAACAGTTACCCACCGATTCACAGAAAACCTGCAAGAGCCTGTGGATAAACTATGGAAAGGTGCCGGAACCGCTACTCTCAGAAGGCTTACAGGAAATTGTTTGTTTTTTGATCACTAACCAAAAGAAAGCACCGATTTAACCGCCGTTTCGGCTGACACTGTGCGGTGGGCAAGGTAGAGTGCAAGCTTGAAATGCGGAAGGACATCATGCAACCAATTCAGACCATTGATGAGTTTTTTACACGCAGCGGTGCCGAGGTTTCGCTCTATCATATGGGCCGGCGTGTCTCCGCCTGTACGCGCGATACGCTGGCAAGCTTTGAGCTGGGTCATACCGCTTGGCCCGAGCCATGGCAAGGCCAGGCGCGAATAGCGGCCGTTTTTCGCCTTGGGGATATGCCAGAACCTGCGATTTGGTTTTTAGCATTGCCTCTAGACGAGCAAGGATTACTCTCCCCCGCCCAGCGCGACGGTTTTTTAAACCGGCTGATCGAGACGCTGGGAAAAAATGTTGCTCAAGCGGGGCAAAACGTTAAAGACGCAGATCATCTAATGAAGGATAATCCGCTCGCTTTCACGCCAAATGTGACTTTTCAGGCAATGCTTAATGCCTACGCCACCCTTGAGCGAGGATTGCCCGCCAGCCAGCATTTTGAGCCGGTTGACGCCTATTTGAGCGGTCAAATGGATATCGACTGGCAAGCATTAGGGCTTCAAGGTATTGCCGACTATACGGTCAGGCTGGACGACACCCAGGCAGAGGCGCTTGCTTCTCGTCTAGCGACGCTGCCAACTAGCGTTGTGCACTCACTCTGCTACTGTTTAGAACACCAGCCACTGCCAGTATCCATGATACTGGCGCTGCGCGAGATAGGTGAGCAGGCAGCGAACAATGGCGACATGGAAACCTTATGTAGCTGCATTCGTGCGGTAGGCAGTACCTCTCATCCGGCGGTTGGCGACTGGTACTCAAGCCTGTTAGATGATAAACACGCCTGCGGGCCGGATGTACTCGCAGCTATTGCCGGGCGAGGCTGGCTTTTATTGGAAGACGCATATCGTTTACCACTTTTCCTCAACCTTTTGGCTGAAGATGAGCGGACTAGCTTTGCCGCTGTTGTTCGTGATATTGCGCTTATCCCGCGCTTGCGGCTGCCCGTCATGATGGCACTGCGAGACGCTCCGGCAGGCTCAGCGATACAGCGTCGTTTAGCAGCCATGACACAGGCAGCTAGCCGTTAGACGGATAGCACTATCTATGCATTGCAAGGAGTAAGCCGTGAAGGAATTACCCTATCAGGCTAAAGCGGTCATTGGCCGCCGCGAGATGGTAACGTTGCCTGAACTGGGCCTTCATCTATGCTGTAAAGCAGATACGGGCGCCCGGACTTCAGCACTGCACGCCGAAGATATTCAGACCCATGAAGATGAGCACGGCCAGTTATGGGTAAGCTTCATTACCCATAGTGGCGGGCCGACAACGCCTGAACACCGTATCAAGCTGCATCTTCATGATCGGCGCCGGATTACCAGCTCAAACGGACATAGCGAATGGCGCTACGTGATACGCACGCCAATGCAGATGGGCCAGCTGAACTTTTTCGTTGAGCTCACTCTGACAGATCGCAGCAATATGCGTCACCCTATGCTGCTTGGACGCCGCGCCATGCGTCGCCTGCTGGTTGCCCCCGGCGCTGCATTTTTACATGGCGAACCCTAACCTAACAATGATTAGTCTTTTATTTGGCCCGGAGTCCTGAATGCACATCGCTCTACTATCACGTAATCGCAACTTGTACTCTACTCGCCGCCTTATTGAGGCCGCGGAAGTTCGGGGCCATACAGCGCGCGTAGTAGATACACTGCGCTGCTATATGAGCATCGCCTCGCATCACCCTTCGATTCATTATAAAGGCCAGGAAATAGAGCCGTTCGATGCAGTCATTCCGCGGATTGGCGCGTCAGTTACGTTTTACGGCTGTGCGGTACTGCGTCAATTTGAAATGATGGGTACCTACGTCATCAATGATTCGGTAGCGATTACTCGCTCGCGGGATAAACTACGCTCACTGCAACTTTTATCACGTAAAGGGCTAGGATTGCCGATCACTGGTTTTGCTCATTCACCAGATGATATTCCCGACCTGATTACCATGGTCAAAGGCGCGCCGCTGGTCATTAAGCTGCTGGAAGGCACCCAGGGGATCGGCGTAGTACTCGCTGAAACCAATCAGGCGGCCGAGTCGGTTATTCAGGCCTTTATGGGGATGAAGACCAATATCATGGTGCAGGAATACATTAAAGAAGCGCGCGGTGCGGATATTCGCTGCTTCGTGATTGGCGATAAAGTGGTTGCCTCAATGAAGCGCCAGGCGGCAGAGGGTGAGTTTCGCTCTAACCTCCACCGTGGCGGTACCGCAAGCGTTATCCGCATTACGCCTGAAGAGCGCTCTACTGCGATTCGCGCAGCGAAAGCCATGGGGCTAAGTGTGGCAGGTGTGGATCTTTTACGCTCTAACCACGGGCCGGTCATCATGGAGGTAAACTCCTCCCCCGGTTTGCAGGGCATTGAAAACGCCACCGGCAAAGATATTGCGGGCATGATTATCGAACATATCGAAAAAAATGCCTCTCCGGTTCGTAAAGCGCCCCCCAAGCCTAAAGGCTAAGAGGAAAAACCAAAAATAATCCGCATTAGGGGTGGCAAATAGACGCTGCCACCCCCACAATCTGCGTCACCGAAGGAGGTAGACGCTCATGTTTCTCGACAATCGCCAAGTGGCGATGGACAGCGTGCTGGAAGCGCTGGCCGATAGCATTGATTATTTCCAGGATAATATCGAACGCTTGCGTCCCTCGCTGCGTGATGCACTGAAACCGCACTATACTGCGCGGTTAAAGCAGATGCGTAAACTGCAGGAATTGGCACGTGCGCATTTAAAAATGCTGCCGCGCGATGCTGATGTTGAACGCGATGATTTTTTATGGCTCTGGAGCCGTCTTAAAAGCTTCGTTGGCAACGATAGCCAAGTATTAATCAATGAACTGTTAGAGCAAGAGCGTGTGCTGATGCAGGCGTTATCCACACTCTTTACTCACCCCCTACCCGACCCGATCGAGCCAGTCGTCGATGAGTGCATGCAGGGGTGTCGGAAGCTGATTCGTGAGCTTTACGGGCTGCAAAAACGTAAAGCGCATCGCTAGCTAGCATCTATTCGCTTGATTCCGGTTCAAATATATAAAGCGTCGGCGTAATGACTGGCTCGACGCTTCGCAGCTCGATGGGCTCGGCGGGTCCTAAAAAGTAGGGCTGCCTGTCCCACACGTAAATATCTCCAAGCGTGGCTACACGTGCCGCCCACTCGCGCACTCTTAAGCGCCACTCGTCCGCGGTGGGCCTTTCTTCGGCCACACATCCGGTTACATCCATACCCAACGCCCGACCAATAAATATTGCCCTCGGCAAATGCCAGCTTTGAGTTACCAAAAGCGCATGCTCAAGCTGAAAAACATCTCGGGCCCTCGCCAGCGTGTCATAGGTGCTAAAGCCAGCAAAATCCATGGTGAGCTGGTCAGCAGGCACCCCCCGCCGATGCAGATCACGCCACATGGCACGCGGCTCGTTATAGGCCTGGGTACGATTATCGCCGGATAGCAGTAGATGCGATACACGCTGCTCGGCAATCAACGTGGCGGAGGTGCGCATACGCGCGTGAAAGTGAGGGTTGCGTAACCCGCTACGCGTCCAGTGAGACGTGCCAAAAACGATGCCTACATCCGCTGGACGGCACTCAGGTATCTGTCGATCGATATAGCGTGCCGTAGTGCCGAGCACATATAAATTACCGAGCACAAACAACAATGCCGCCAGCAGCAACAATGCTCCTAGCGACATCAGCAGACGCTTTGCCCACCTCAACAACATGCTGTACATCTAGCGACCCAGAGGCGTTTAAAACATGCCGAGCTCAAGCTTAGCCTCGTCGCTCATCATGTCACGGCTCCAGGGAGGGCTGAAAACAATCTCAGTGTGCACTTTATTTATTTGCGGCGCCCCTAAAATTTTATTACGTGCATCTGCCGCGATGACGTCCCCCATACCACAGCCGGGGGCCGTTAGCGTCATGCGAATGGTTACTAACCGCTCGCCGGTAATCAGGCGCTCAATACGACAGCCATATACCAGCCCCAGATCCACGATATTGACGGGGATTTCCGGATCAAAACAGGTGCGCAGCTGTTCCCATACAAACTGCTCGATCTCATCTTCACTAGCACTTTCAGCCAGGGTTGGGCGCGGCAGCGCCTCAAGCCCCAAGGCGTCCAGGTTGCGTCCTTCAATAAGATAAAGGCGCCCTTCAAAACCAACGCTGACCGAGCTACCTTTCGCCTGCATGACGCTGACGATGCTGTCTTCCGCCAAGGTTTCCGTTTTGCCAAACGGAATCGCAATAGCCTCCACGTCACGCTGGAGCGGCAGTTTCTGGCCTCGATCAAGGCTAGCGATTTGCTCGATATCCATAGGATTCCTTAGCGCACCATACCAATAACACGATTAAGCGCTGCAACAAATGCATCCACTTCGTCGAGGGTATTATACGCAGCAAACGAGGCACGGCACGTAGCATCCACGCCAAAATGATGCAGCAGCGGCTGTGCACAATGGTGCCCGGTACGAATGGCCACGCCTAATTGATCAATTAATAGGCCGATATCTTGGGAGTGTGCGCCGTCAACCACAAACGACAGCACGCCCGCCTTATTCGGCGCGGTTCCTAAAATACGCAGCCCATCAATACGCTGCACTGCCTGAGTAGCATGCTCAAGCAGCACGCTCTCCCACTGCCCAATGGCGGTGATACCCACGCTCTCAACCCACTCAAGCGCTCGGCCCAGTGCGATAGTTTCCGCAATGGCGGGCGTACCCGCCTCAAATTTATGCGGAATACTTGCAAAGGTGGTGCCTGCGTCGAAAGAGACGGTTTTAATCATCTCACCACCGCCCTGCCATGGCGGCATGGCCTCCAGCAGCGTTTTTTTACCATACAGCACGCCAATACCGGTGGGGCCATAAACCTTATGGCCGGAAAAGGCGTAAAAGTCAGCATCAATCGCCTGCACGTCAACTGTTTGATGCGGTGCAGCCTGCGCTCCATCGATGAAAATCAGCGCACCGTGCTGGTGAGCAAGCGCCGCCATCTCTTTTACCGGGTTAATCGTGCCCAGCGCATTAGAGACATGGTTAACGGCGACTAGCTTGGTGCGCTCGCTTAAAAGCTCACGATAAGCGGCCATATCCAGCGCACCCGTGTCATCGACCGGAATGACCTTGATGGTAAAACCGCGCTCAGCGGCCAGCAGCTGCCAGGGCACAATATTGGAGTGATGCTCAAGCAACGAGACCAGCACTTCATCACCCGCGGTGAGGTTAACGCGCCCCCAGGTTTGAGCCACCAGGTTAATTGCTTCCGTCGTTCCACGAGTAAAGATAATCTGACGAGTATCTTCGGCATTGAGAAACGCTTTTACACGCTCACGCGTGCCTTCAAACGCCGCCGTCGCTTCATCGGCCAGCGTGTGCAGCCCACGATGGATATTGGCGTTATAGCGCGAGTAGTAATCGCTAAACACGTCAATGACCTGTTGCGGCGTTTGGCTGGTCGCGGCGTTATCCAGATAGACGAGCGGCTTGCCATGGACTTCCCGACCAAGAATCGGGAAGTCTTCACGAACCGCCAGCACATCATAGGGCGCCTGGCCACTCGCTGTCGCTTTCTCAAGAACCGTTGACGACATTCATCACTCCTCATGTAAGCGTTGAGCTTAGTCGTTAAGATAGCCGTTAAGACCAGTTGTTAAGACTAGTCGTTAAGCGCGACGGCGGTTTCCACCAGGCCTGCCAGGTTGAAGCGCTCAGGCAGCTTACCGGCAACGGCCAGCTCGACGCGCTCGGCAATTTCATCCAGCGCGACTTTATCCAGCACTTCGCCTGCAAACGCCAGGGTCAGAAGACCACGTGCCGTGGCTTCATCAATACCGCGAGTACGCAGGGCATAAATCGCCTCTTCATCCAACTGACCGGTCGTGGTGCCGTGAGAGCACTTCACATCATCGGCGTAGATCTCAAGCTCAGGCTTGGCATCAATCTGGGCGCGGTCAGACAGCAGCAGGTTCTGGTTGCTCTGGAAACCTTCGATCTTCTGGCTGTCACGCTTGACGTAGACCTTACCGTTAAACACACCGTGAGCGCGGTCATCCAAAATGCCTTTGTAGTTCTCGTTGGAGAACGTTAAGGGCGCGTTGTGATTGACCTTGGTATGGTTATCCACATGCTGGCGGCCTTGGCCAAAGAACAGTCCGTAGAAATTGGTTTCAGCACCCTGGCCGTTCAAGTCACTGATCAGGTCGTTACGTACCAGCGCCCCGCCCAGGTTCAGGTTGTACGAGGTATAGCGAGTGTCGCGGTCCTGCTCGACGTGCATGCTGGCAATGTGCAGGTCGTTAAGCGGCGCTTCCTGCAACTTGTAGTGGTTCAGGATGGCACCGCGATCAAGCATGAACTCGCCTACCACGTTGGTGAAGTTAGCGGCTTCCTGATCACCACAATAGTGCTCAATCAACGTGGCTTCACTGCGCCCACCGGCCTCTACCAGAATACGCGGATGGCTCATCACCGGCGCACTGTTAGCCCGGGAGAGAAACTGCAGCACGATGGGTTTATCAACCACCGTACCGGGCGCGATACGTACCACAGCGCCCTCTTCCATAAACGCGGTATTCAGCGCGGCAAACGAGGAGAAATCCACGCCGGTCAGACGGCCAAGCGGCCCACCCACTGCTTCATGGTTTTCAGTCAGCGCCTTGGAAAGCGGCAACACGTGAACGCTTTGGGGCAGCGCATCAAGGTCTGAAAGCGCCGGAGCAAACACACCATCGACAAACGTGAGGCGATAAGCCGAGATAGGCAATGTGACGGCCGCCGCCTGCGCTGGTGAGAAATCAGCGTTATCGGCTAGCGCAAAGTTGCCTTGGGCAATAGCGCGAACGTCGGTATATTTCCACTCTTCATCACGACGCGTGGGGAAGCCCAGCGCTTCAAAGCGTGCAGCGCCCGCCTGACGGCGCGCGGCAATCCACGTCGGCTCCGCCTCGCGTTGCTGGCTACGCGATTTCAGCGTGTCCAGAAAAGTTTGCGTATCGCTCATGCCGCGGACTCCTCAATACCTTCGTAACCATTGGCCTCAAGCTGCTTGGCAAGCTCGGCATCGCCGGTTTTGACGATTCGACCATCCACCAGGACGTGGACTTTATCGGGAACGATGTAGTCAAGCAGACGCTGATAGTGAGTTACCAGCAGAATCGCCCGCTCTTCGGCGCGCAGGCTGTTAACACCATCCGCCACGACTTTCATGGCATCGATATCGAGGCCCGAGTCGATTTCATCAAGCATGGCAAGCTTGGGCTGAAGCACCAGCATCTGGAGAATTTCGTTGCGCTTTTTCTCGCCGCCGGAGAAGCCTTCGTTAACCGCGCGCTGCAGGAAGCTGGCATCCATCTTCATAAAGCCGAGTTTTTCTTTAACAAGCTTCATAAACTCAGGTGCTGGCATGTCCTCAAGACCGCGGGCTTTACGCTGAGCGTTAAGCGCAGATTTCAGCAGGTAAATATTTTTAACCCCCGGAATCTCGACCGGGTACTGGAAACCTAACAGCAGGCCCGCCTGGGCGCGCTCTTCGATTTCCATTTCAAGTACGTCTTTACCTTCAAAGGTGATGCTACCCTGGGTGACTTCATAGCCATCTTTACCGGCAATCACCGCTGACAGGGTTGATTTACCCGCGCCGTTAGGACCCATAATGGCGTGCACTTCGCCTGCGTTGATGGTCAGGGTCAGGCCCTTGAGAATTTCTTTATCTTCAACGGTGACGTGTAAGTCAGTAACTTGCAGCATAATCTTAAACCTTCTAATTCTGGCGAGTCGCTGGCGCGACGCGTATCAAAGTAATTTGTACGGCAAACCGGCTAAACGATTAGCCTACCGCGCCTTCCAACGTCACGTTCAAGAGCGCTTCCGCTTCTACCGCAAACTCCATCGGCAGCTCCTGGAATACATCCTTACAAAAACCATTCACGATCATACTGACCGCATCTTCTTCGGAAATGCCCCGGCTACGGCAGTAGAACAGCTGGTCTTCACCAATCTTGGAGGTGGTAGCCTCGTGTTCAATAGTGGCCGTGCTGTTGCCAATTTCCTGATAAGGGAAAGTATGTGCGCCACACTTGTCACCAATCAGTAGCGAATCGCACTGGGTGAAGTTACGTGCGCCTTTGGCACGTGGGCCAATTTTCACCAGCCCGCGGTAGGATTGGTCACTTTTACCTGCCGAGATACCTTTGGCCACGATATAAGAGCGCGTGCCTTCACCGATGTGAATCATCTTGGTGCCGGTATCTGCCTGCTGGCGGCCGTTGGTGACGGCGACAGAGTAGAATTCACCGATGCTGTCTTTACCGCGCAGCACGCAAGAAGGATATTTCCAGGTAATGGCCGAGCCGGTTTCAACCTGCGTCCAGCTAATGCGCGAACGCGCACCGCGGCAATCGCCACGCTTGGTCACAAAGTTATAGATACCGCCCTTGCCGTTCTCATCACCGGGGTACCAGTTCTGTACGGTGGAGTACTTGATGTACGCATCATCTAACGCAACAAGCTCAACAACCGCCGCATGCAGCTGGTTCTCATCGCGCATCGGCGCGGTACAGCCTTCCAGGTAAGACACCTGAGCACGGTTTTCACAGATAATCAGCGTGCGCTCGAACTGCCCAGTATTGGCGGCGTTGATACGGAAGTAAGTGGATAGCTCCATCGGGCAGGTAACGCCTTCTGGTACAAACACGAACGAGCCGTCGGTAAATACCGCCGAATTAAGCGCGGCAAAGTAGTTATCCGCTACCGGCACCACGGTGCCCAGATACTGCTTGATCAGCTCGGGGTAGTCGCGAATCGCCTCAGAAATGGAGCAGAAGATAACGCCGGCTTCAGACAGCTCTTTTTTGAACGTAGTGGTAACCGATACCGAGTCAAACACGGCATCGACGGCCACACCGGCAAGCGCTGCACGCTCATGCAGCGGAATACCCAGTTTCTCGTAAGTTTCCAGCAGCTTGGGATCGACCTCATCCAGGCTTTGTGGGCCATCTTCCGGGCGCTTGGGAGCACTGAAATAGGAAATAGCCTGATAATCGATCGGCGGGTAATCCAGATGCGCCCAGGAGGGTTCCTTCATGTTCAGCCACTGCCGATAAGCGTCAAGACGCCACTCAAGCATCCACTCTGGCTCGCCCTTTTTCTTGGAGATAAAAGCAATCGTGCCTTCATCCAGGCCAGGAGGAAGAGTGTCGCTTTCGATATCGGTTACAAAGCCATCTTTGTATTCGCGACGAACCAACTGTTCCATTTCTTCGGTTGCCATGGTGTTACCCTCCGGGCAGTTGGTGGCGAGGTCTCCTCGCCGTCAATAAGGATAAATTGCCTAGTCGTTACGCAGAAACCGCCGATAGGCTGATACTTTGAATCGGTAATTGCACGGGCAGCTTAAGGGGCGTGGACGCCGCTAAATGGGCCAATGTCACGCTTTCAAGCAGGGTACGAATCGCTAGCGACACGCGCTGCCAGTTATCGGCCACACCGCATGTTGCAACCAAGTCACACTCGCCTTGGGCTTGGCTACACTCCGTCATCGCTACGGGCCCTTCAATGGCCGAAATAATGTCGGCTGCGGTAATCTGCGACGCGGGCCTAGCGAGCCGATAGCCCCCCTGAGCGCCGCGCTGCGATGCTAAGAGCCCTGCCCGAACCAACATTTTAAGCGTTTTACTAACCGTTGGATGCGGTAGCTGAACGGCTTCGGCGAGATCAGCTGCCGCATGCGATGCGTGAGGGTGACGCGCAATCTGCGCCATAACCACAGCGGCGTAATCAGTCAGCCGAGAAAGCTTTAGCATGTCGACTCCTATTAATTAGTCAGTCATCAAGCTGGCGTACGTATTAATTGGGTACCATTTTAGTCCTGTATAAAATTGATGTGAAGCCCTAACGCACAATCATTGGCAAATTAGCCTTATTCTTGGCACGTTCGATGCAAATGCCATCAAAAACGCCAATCATTATCATTTAAGAATTCTATTTGCTACTCGATATAAAAAAACCTACCGCGTAAAGGGGTAGGTTTTATAGTGCATTAAGCAATCAGGCCTTTTTAACAAACTCCGATTTGAGCTTCATAGGACCAATACCATCAACTTTACAGTCAATATCGTGGTCGCCCTCGACGATACGAATACTCTTGACCTTCGTGCCTACCTTAACCACCAACGAGCTACCCTTGACCTTCAGATCCTTGATAACCGTTACGCTGTCACCGTCAAAAAGCAGGTTACCGTTAGCATCACGCACGCTTGGAGCGTCATCCGCCGCGTCGGTATTTGCCGTTTTTGACCATTCATGGCCACATTCCGGGCACACGTACTGCAAGCCGTCATCGTATGTAAACGTTGAGGCGCAGGAGGGACAGTTAGGCAGTTCGTTCATGGACGGCTCCATCGCGGGCAATAAGAAAGCGATGGAGCCTACACCGAATGGACAAAATGCTCCAGTCTGAGAGGCTATCAGCCCCGCTGGTAAGTGCCCACCAGGCGGTCAATGCCTAATAGATGCGGCTCAACTTCTTTTAAAAGCTCAGCCATGCTGAGCCCTTCCGGCAGCGCCGTTTGATGATCCAGCGCCAGCACCAAGAAATAGTAAAGGTGCTTGCCATGCCCTTCAGGTGGCATCGGGCCGCCATAGCCGCGCTTGTCGAAGTCGTTGCTGCCTGGCGTACCGATCGGGGTATTTTCCTCAAGGCCCGTAATATCGCCCGGCAGATTATAAAGAGTCCAGTGAATAAACCCGTAGCTGCCGTCTTTAACAAGCGGCGCATCGGGGTCATGGCAGATCACCGCAAACCCTTTGGTACCTTCAGGAGCGTTATGCCAGGCAAGCGGTGGAGATACGTCCTCACCTTCGCCGGTATAACGTGCAGGAATCGCCTGATGCTGCTCAAAAGCCGTACTGGTAACTTGCATGGATGATCGTGCAAATGCCATTTGTCTCTCCTTGGGTTAGCCAATGACGCTTAGTACAGGGTGGCTGGAAAGAGTGCCGCTATCAAGGCCGGTTCAGAAAACCTGAGTTTTGTTGCCACCACTGCCGAGCTATCTCGACATTTTCTGCGTTACCGGCAGGATTCAGCACGGTGGGCAGCTGAACGTAGCTTCCACCTGTGTTCACCATCAAGAGCGGATCTTGCGTTGCCAGCTGTAGCGCATACAGCACCAGCATTTGCTCATACTCATCGTGTGTATCCAAACGTGAAAACAGCAGAGGCACGGCGGGCAAGCCAATTTCGCCTAATCGTTCTGCCGCGATATACCACACCCGTGGATTGTCACGATCACCGTAGGTGGAAACAAACCGCCGGTCGGAAAGCCGGCTTACATAGTAAGACGCCTCTTCTTCAGGGCTTACAAAGAGCGGCGGCACCCAGTCGGTCGCCGAAGCCGTATTGGCGTAAGTAGTCGGCGCTGCCGGGGGCAGCGTTTGGGAAACCGGCACGTCAACCGTGCGCGGATTTTCGGGCGCGGATGTACGCTGGCTGCCCGCACATCCGGCTAACAATACGCTTCCCAGCAGTAAGACATACAACACTTTTTGCTGCATTTTCATGCTCCCTGTGCACTCCCTCACAATAGACCTGCCATATCCATGACCAACATCATGACCAACGGCCCTGGCGTTTTAAACGTCTTTTTACCCAGCCATCATACAGCTTGCGTAACCCGGGTTTAATAAGCGGCAAGCCAATAACCCAGGCCACTGGACGCAACAATGCAACGCGCGCCATTAATAGCCGATAGGCATCAATCCCCTCAACGATGCGCCCGTCGGTTTGCTCAATATGCAGCGACCTTAAGGCCGCCTCCAGCGCTATCCCTTTATTTTGCAACGCCTGCTGATATTCGCTCACATCGCACCAGCGAATATCGCTTGCCCCTTCGCCCGCCCAACGCTCATAGCGCTGTCTGTCTTTGCGGCAGCTGGGGCAAACCGCATCGTAATAGACATTGATGACATCGTGATTAGGCATAGTCAGCTCTAGGTAACGTTTTACCGATTAAGTGTGGCACTTACCCCGCCAGAGGCAACCCCACTGCAGCGCAACTCGGCAAGCATCCGCGGTTAACCGTCAAACTACAATCAAAAAAGCCTGCGATGCCAAATGAACGGCCTCGCAGGCTTTATTAACACCTTCTATTTCATTAGCACCACTGTGAGTGCCAAAGAAGCCCTACTTATGCACGTTACATCAATGCGCTCTGCGCATCGTCCTGTACTCCGCTAATGCTGACATCGTCGCTAAGAGCAGCTACCTCCTCATCTAGATAAGCAGCATCATTCGCTTCAGAGGCCATGGCCATCATCATACCCATGTTCGAAGCGCTGGCTGCTTCCGCGCCCGCATCTCGAGTGATCTGGAAAGACGCCAGATCCATGGAGCCGCCGTTGAAGGTAATGCGCAGAACCTGAACGCCTTCCTCTAAATCCAGCGTCAGCGAGGGCCCATCGACATACACACCCCAGTCGCCGGAGTTGGGTACCGAACCGCTGGCCTGCTCATAGAAACCGCCATTTTGCTCCACCGCTGCGGTGATCGTGCGCCCGTCATTGGGGCTTGAGGTAACGAACGACAGGGTATGATTTCCCGCCTGCTCAACGTTAATGGTGTACTCCAACCACTCGCCCTCATCCACCCAGCCGACAGCCTCCCCTTCCCCGACGATATCCACACCGTCGCCAGGGCGCACTACTGTGCCGATCTGGAAGGCATCCGCATCGTTGTAGGCAACGCCTTGACCACCCTCATCGTAGTTCACCGCATCGAGCGTCAAGCCATCATTGGCATCCACTAGCCATGGCGTTCCTTCAGCGTTGAACGCCTGCTGCCCATCGCGCGACAGAGTGAACGAGGCCAAGTCCATCGATCCACCATTGAAGGTGAGCCGCAATACCTGCTCGCCAGCTTCAAGCGCTACCTGAGAAGCATTGGTGGGCTGGAAGTTACCCCAGCCGCCGGTCGGCGATACCACCACCGGGCCGCTCGATGAGTAGGGCGTACCGTCACCTTGAGTAAAGGTGGCTGTAATGCTGCGCTGAGAGCCGTTAACGTCCCCAAGCGCTGACAGGAAGGATAGGTCATAAACGCCGGCCTGCTGAATGTTGAGCGTGTATTCCACCCATTCGCCTTCATCCACCCAGCCGATGGCATCGCCATTACCCACGATATCCACACCGTCACCGGGACGTACTTCCGTACCGATCTGGAAGTCATCGACATCGTTGTAGGCAACCCCCTGACCTCCCTCATCATAGTTTACGGCCTTAAGGCTGAAGTTACCGCCCACTAGCCACGCCTCACCATTGGCGGTGAAGGCCTGTTGACCGTCATCTACGGGGGCTTCTTCTACTGCTAGCGTAAAGCCTGCTTGCACGCTAGCCTGGCCGTCAGAAGCCGTAACGATAATGTCGAAGCTTCCCGCCGCGGTAGCCGTTCCGGAGAAAACTCCGTCCGAGGACATAGAAATTCCGCTGGGTAGGCCACTGGCGGTATACGCCAAGCTATCGCCATCGGCGTCGACAAACGCATCCTCAGGCAGGCTGAAGCTAATTGCTTCCCCCTCCACCAGGGTGACATCGTTGATGGCTTCCTCTACCACCGGCGCCTGATTGACTGGGGTCTGATCGACGGGCGCCAGGTTGAACGAGGCCAGATCCATGGACCCACCGTTAAAGGTAAGCCGTAACACCTGCTCGCCGGCTTCAAGCGCTACCTGCGTGGTGCTGGTCTGGGTGAACGTCGTCCAACTGCCGGTTGGTAACACCCCTACCGGTGAAGCCGTTACGTAAGGCGTATCGCCCTTGGCAAAGCTCGCGGTAATGGAGCGGGCGGTCGAATTGGTCGAGGCCATGGCGGTCAAAAAGCCGAGATCATAAACACCATCTTCTGCCACATTAATGGTGTACTCGACCCATTCGCCGTTCTCTATGAAACCAATCGCTTGCGATGGAGTGGAGATATCCACCGCCTCGTCGGAGCGGAAGGAACCACCCTGGTGGGCGGCATCCGAGTCGTTATAGGCCACACCCTGGCCGCCGTTATCATACAAACGTGCCTCCAGGCTCAGCCCATCAGCGCCTACCTCCCAAGCGGTTTGGGTGTCGTTGTAAGCACTCTGGCCATCATCGACAGGCGCTACAAAGTCGAGGTTGAACGACGCCAGATCCAACTGACCACCGTTGAAGGTCAGCCGCAGCACCTGCTCCCCTTCCTCCAGATCGAAGGTCAACGGGCCCACGGTCTGGAAGCTGGTGAAGCTACCGGTGTTGGGAAGACTCTGCACCTGCGATGGGGTGTAGAACTCGCCATCCTGCTCGAACGCGGCGGTAATGGTCTTGCCACCGCTCGTCGCAGAGGTTGAGAAGCTCAGCGTATAGGTGCCCGCTGTTTCTACGCTTAAGGTGTACTCGACCCACTCACCATCCGCGATGTAACCCAGTGCCTCGGTACCGTTTGAGATATCGACCGCCTCGTCGGAGCGGAACGCAGCACCCTGATGGCCTGGCGTGGTGTCGTTATACGCCACGCCCTGGCCGCCGTTGTCATACAGTTTCGCTTCCAGCGCTAATCCTTCACTGCCCACCACCCAGGCGGTCTCACTAGCATTAAAGGCGGTCTGGCCGGTTGGTTCAGGGTTATCGAGGAAGTTCGGCACGCCGTCGTTGTTATCGTCGTCGTACAGATCCACCCGGCCGTTGCCGTCGGCATCCTCCGCTCCTGTCGGGTCGTAGGGGGTAACGTTTTCGACCAGGAAGATATTGTCGTTGTAGTCGTAGTTCACCCCGGCATAGTCCTGGATCACGATATAGGTGTCAGGAATGACGTTGCCCGCGGCGTCCTTGGCGATATACACGCGGATCAGATGGCCGTCGCTTGCGTCCCAGTTGAGATTGGTGCCCGGGTTACCAATGGCATCAATAGTGTCCTCGTAGAGGTTAGCATCCGGATCCGACCAGGAAATGTAGCCCTGACGGCCCGATATCTCAGCGAAGAAGCCAAACGGCGCATCACGATCCAGGGTAGTTATGGTCAGCTGGTTGCCGTTGTTAAGCGTGCGCGGCAATAACGTCTGACCATCCGCCTCGTCGTGGGCCAGAATTTCATCACGGTTGCGGCTATCCACATCGTGGATGAATAGCCGAGCCACATCGCCTTGGGTGTGATAGGCCGCCAGCTGAGAGATCTTGATTGGTGAGCTGCCCTCAGCACGCTGGAAGTACGGCGCCAGAATTTCGTCACCATTGGCTTCCACCAAACCACCCTTGTTCATCTGTCCTTCAGCCACATTGGTGGTGTAGCCAAAGGCGTTGATGATTTCCTGGACCAGGGGCTCTTGACCGCTTTCAGACTGGTTTTGAGCCAGGCCCGCCAGTTGGATAACCTTTTCGCCCTCGTCGGCATCGCTTGAATTGATGATCAGGCTCGCTTCATAGAGGCTTGCATCGTTGGGGTCATTGGCAATAAAGCGCACCGTCACATCAATGGCCTCACCAGGCTCCAGCGTCACCGCAGAGAACGCCTGGGTAAGTTCGAACAATGTCGTATCGCTGACCTCGATGCTTTCGATATCAAGGTTCTCAATACCATCGTTTCTGAGCGTGATGGTTACTTCATCATGCACCATTTGCGCCGCGTTGGCCGGGTTCTCGATGCGTGACATCACCAGGCGGTCATTGGACGGCACGCCGTCGTTATTAATCACCGTGAGTTCACCACCGATCACCGGCGTCACGCCCTCAATGAGGAACATGTTGTCGTTGTAATCGTAGTTGATGCCGGTGTAATCCATGATGCCCAGATAGGTATTGGGAATCACGTTGCCGTTAGCATCCAGCGCCCGGAACATACGCACGGTGTAGCCCCGCTCGATGCCTTCAGCACCGGCTGGCGGCGTACCACCACCTTGGGGATTAAGCGACGGGTCGGTGGAAAGATTGGCAACCTCAATCCCAAACACGCCCTGGCCGGTCCAACTGCCGGGAATATCGTCAAGCGAGAAGCTCGCGGTAGCGAACTGCCCATTGCTTTTTACCGGTAGAAGGGACTGGTTATTATCTCCCGCATGGTTGCTGAAGATGATGTCCTGGTTTTTATTTCCTGGATTATGGATGCCCAGGGTTGCACCACCATCGCCATGATAGGCCGCTAACTGAGTAATCTTGGCTTCCCCGACGCCATCTGCCAATGCCCAATAGCGCGACATGACTTCATCATCGTTAACGGGCCGATAGAGATCGAAATCGTTGAGCACGGAGTTCTCTCCGCCGCCCACCGTGGTCAGGCCATCGATACGGTTACCAAAGCCAAACACTTCCCAGACTTCATTGACGTTGGGTTCCCAGCCGCCCTCGTCACGCGCCTGCCAGAAGCCGGCCATATGGATCTCAGCCACCGGCGAATCAGCGTCATTGGTGACCAGACGAATGCGGCCTTCGAACACACCATCTCCCGCGTCGTTGGTAGGTGCTGTGTAGCTGCCACGGTCGAACAAGACCGTCACCTCAAGCGATTCACCGGCGGCGAGCGTCAAGCCTTCAAAGACGCTGGGGTTTTCCAGCACAAACGGGCCTTCAATATCGGCGTCGAGTATCTCAAGCACATCGCTGCCGGTGTTGGAGATCGTGACCGTCGCGCTTTCCTTGAAGTCGCGATTGGGGTTCGAGGCGCTGTCGTTCTCCAGATAGCTGAAGTGCAGCCGATCAGAGAAATAGGCAGCATCGCCGCTTTGCACCGCGATATCGGCATTATCGTTGCCAGAGACTGGCATTACATCCAAATAGTCCAGATCATCGGCGCCATCGGCCGTGGAAACGGCACGCAGGTTGTATTCCACACCCGCTTTGAGCTCGACATAAACACCCTCTTCGCCAGCCTCTCCCACGCCCGGATAGGCCAGTACTTTAACCGTCTGGCCGTTAAGGGTTAGCGACAGCCCCTGGCCATCGTCACCGCCAACATTCGCGGCTAGATCCAGGCGATAAAGGCCGTCGGCATCGACCGTGAAGTAGAAGTCGGCGGTTAGCTCGTTAATGGTGCGAGCACTGTCGCCGCTCTCAAGCTCGATACGCGACCCATCCGAAACGTCGGCATATACCGGGACGAAGTTATCGGTCGGCGCATTCGGCACCTGCAGCAGGTCGATGTTGGGGCCCACGCCGTTCGGCGCAGTCAGGGTAACGGTATTGCTGCCCGCTTGTAATGTCACCAGAGTGTTTTGGAAGAACCAGTTATCCTCGGCGGCGTTGCTTTGACCTTCAAAGTTCAGTTGTCCCAGATCGACACCGTTGATAGTCAGGCCCAGCGGGCGATCAGCTTTTGTCGTATCCAAGGCATAGCGGAAGCCGATGTCGTAGCTACCCGCCTCACTGACATCAATGGTCCAGGTAATCGTCTGATCGCCCGTTCCATCAAAGTCGACAAAGCCGTCACCGGAGGCATTGCGATCATCGTTACTCGAAAGTACTACCACCGGGCCATCCAGCGTCGCGCTTTCGGCTTCATATTGGATCACGTCCGGCGTGGTATCCGGCGTGCCTTGCAGGATTTCCAGCTGATCGATATTGGGGCCGGTATTGGCAGTGGCTTGCAAGCGCACCGTATTCTGGCCGCTGACCAACGTGGCCGCCACGTCTTCGGTCAACCACTCGGCCCAGGCCGCGTCACCGGTCAGTCCTGGCGGCGGGCTAAAGTCGAATACGCCGACACTGACATTGTTGACGAACACCTCAAGAGGACGATTGGCATCGCCACCGTTGGCATAGCGCAGCCTGAGTACTGAATCGCCTGCCTGAGCGGCGCTCAGATCAAAGGTGAAGGTGAGGAAGTCGACGTTAGTAGAGCCAAAATCGGCATAGCCTCCCAAAACACCATCGTTATCGTTGGTATTGCCATCCACACCGAAGGATCCCGGGCGCAGGCCGTTGGGCAGGCCTTGGGTAGTTTCCGGGTTACTGGCATCGCGGATCTGGATCTCGGCGCCAGCACCGGTGGCAATCGTCACGGCGGTGCCGTCATCCGGCGTCTTATCTTCTGCCTGAATGATCAGCAGCGATTCCAAATCACCTGGTTCGGGATCAACCGGATCCACCACTCCACCCGGCGCCGGGTCTAAGCGAATGATTTGGCTCTGGCCATTACCGCGGTTCAGCGTCAACACGTAGAGCTGTCCAGTAACCGGGTTCTCGATAATATCCAGCGGATCTACATAGGTGATAACGTTGCCGTTAGGATCGCGCAGCACGTCATCACCGATCACATTGCCGTTAGCATCCAGCGTGATTGAGCGAATGTCGTCGCCACCCGAGTACTCGGTGAACAGTACGTTACCTTGCAGGTTGCCGCCGAACACGCCACTGGTGTACTCCACCGCGCCGTTGGGTGAGCGGTTTTCGCCAAGTGAATAAACGCCAGAGATATCGTAGGTGCCCTCAGGGTTGGTGCCGACCGGATAGCGGTCAACCTGGTTGGGGTCGCTGCCGCCCGTCGGGTTGCCGCCATTCATGATGTACTCATCGCGCAGCGGATTGGGGTGACCGTAATAGCCCCCCTCAACGATCTTGAACAGATAGTCGTCCTGTTTTTCGACGTTGGTGTAACGCTCGTTTTCAGGCGTTGAAGGGTCGTCCGGTACGTTGCCGCCTGCCGCCGAGCCGTTGGTCGGCACATACAGGAAGCCGTTGGAGTGCCACACCAGGTCATAGGCGTTCCGCGCCCCGGTGGCGAAGATCGTCAGCACCGCGTCTTCGGCATAGGGGTCATAAAAGCTCTGGAGCACGGTGCCGTCAGCATCCTGCACCGTGGCGACACCACGCTCATCAAATACCAGGAATTCGCCGTTGCCCATGGGAATCGGATCATCCTTGGGATGGCCATCCGGGTCATCATAGCGCGTGTTCTGGCCGTTATTAGGCACAGGTTCAGTGGAGACATCAAAGCCTCCAGGAGGCGCATCGCGGGTCGGATCAATCTCCATCACGGCGGCGTTCAGCAGACGCTCGGGGCGGTTGCCCCAGGCGCTATCCGGTTCACCCATGGCCGAGTTGGAGCCTTGAATCAGATACAGCAGATGCGTCGGCACGTCGGGGTTGGTAGCCGCGTCATAATCCGGATTGGCGCGGAACTCGAGGCTGTTAGTCACGTGGTCGCCGTTAGAGCGCGGAAGCCCCGTAATGTAGGGCTCGGCGACACCGGAAAAATCGCTGCCGCCATCCAGGGTGATCTTGGTAATGCGACCGCTGAACTCCGGCACGCCGTTATCGCGCCCATTGAGCGGGATGGGATAGTTGTCGGTGATCCACAGCACGTTCGAATCGGTGGGATCGACCGTCAGGCCGATAATGCCCCGTCGGTCGTTACCGCTCTCAGCCCCCGCTTCGAAGAAGTAATCGCTTGGCAGCGAAAGCTCCTGACGGTTGACCAACGAGCCGTCGCTTGGATCGATGTCAAAGCGCAGGATCTGGCCGCCAATGGTGGCCACGTACATGGTCGAACCGTCAGAGGTAATTTCAAGCGACGTGAAGCCAAAGGCGTTGTCTGCGGCGCCATTGAGTTCAACCACATCGTTGAAGGCCACGTCACGGGCAACCACCTCGGGCGTTTCACCAGTGACGAAGGTATTGGTGTATTTCTGGAACTCACGGGTCGGCGCCAAAGCGTCATCGTTAGGGCCACGGTCCTGAAAGCCATCAATTACTAACGTATAGCTGGTAAACGGTTTGAGTATGCCGCTGGGCGAAATCGTCAGTGAGTCGAAACCGCCCGTCGTATTGACGTTAAAGGAAACCTCCTCGCCGGTGACCGTTTCAAACAGCTTTACAGAGCCATCGTTAAGGCTCTCAAGCAAGGCTCCGCCACGCCCGTCGACCACCGAGATACCTACGAAAATATCCGAAGTCGGGTCAACGCCGGTAGGAATAGCGCCATTCTCTGGATCAAGATCAACCTCCACCTCGTTTTGCCCGACACCGGCAATAGCCCGCGCATCGGTGAAGAAGGCGTAATCCTCTGGGGCGGCGCGGTCATCGTCCGGGGTCAGGTCCGGCAGCGACTGAATCTCAATGTACTGGATCTCAGTGTTCTCGTTATCCAGGCCCATAGAGTCCAGCGTCAGACGGCCATCAGTGACCTGCACGATACGAGTCACGAGGTCAGAACGTACACCATCGGTGTCGTCGGCCGGGTTACCGTCGGCTGGGAAATCATCTGGTCGGAAAGGCGTGAAGGGGTCGTTGAACAGCTCGCCCTCCGCATTGAGCACGTTGCGGCTGTCGTAAGGGCCCGAGGTGTCGCCAATCGAGATGGTGACCTCATAGTAGCCGTCGGCAAGCTCAATCTCCCAACCGGCGCGTATATAGTTGCTTCCGGGCTGGTCAAAGTGGGCATAGGTGCCCTGGCGTGGGTCGAGACCCGCGATATCATCGGTACGGTCATTGACCGCCACGCTGGTCAGGCTCGATATATCCAGCGGCGTAGTGCCGGGTTCACCATCGTAAATCGACGCTTCGGTCACCCAGCCGTACTGGTAGGTTTGGCCATCGATGGTCACCGACTGAGTGCCGAAGGCTTTACCGTTATCGGCGATATACCCTTCAGGCACCGCTACTCCTTCTGGCTGGAAGTTTATCTTGACCGAGAAGCGCTCACCCGGCTCTACCACGTCCGGCGGCTCGACACCGTCACGGGTAATGCTCAGGCGGTCGATATTGGGGCCCGCTGCGGTCAGATTCTCCAGTCGGATGGTGTTGCTGCCCGCCTCGAGTTCAACCTCGATCGTGGTATCCGTCCAGTTCTGCCAGTCGGTGGTACCCACGCCGGTTGATACAAAGGCCAGGCTGCCCTGGGACTCACCTCCGACCAGAATATCCATGGGCCGGTCAGCACCGTTGCTGCCCGCATTGGCATAGCGCACGGTCAACGTATAGGTGCCCGCCTCATCGGCGACAACATTGAAGGAGGCGGCGTCGCCAATATCACCGCCCATATCCAGATAGCCGCTTCCCGTAAAGCCATCCCAGAGGCCATCGGCACCGGCGGCCTCGTTAGTTTCAGGATTCGCGGCATTGCGCACCTGGGTATCCAATGTGGTGCCTACGTTATCCGGATCATCGATGGCTAGCGCTTCGCCCTGAATCTCGAAGGTAAACGGTGCAGGAGGCGTTTCGCCATCATTGAAGTCGAATACGATCTGATCGATATTAGGGCCGTTAGCCACGCCACCATTGGCTGCCGTGGGAATCGTCAGCGTTAACGTATTGGCGCCCTCTTCGAGCGTTACCTGTATCTCCTGCTCAAGCCACGCATCCCAAGGGTCATTGACGCCATCATCTAGCGCATTGGTAAAGGCAACTTGGGGTTGTCCTGCACCATTAACCGCCAGATCCAATGGCCGAGGCGCAGTCCCCCCGTTGGCATAGCGGATGGTGGCGGTGTAGGTGCCCGCGGTGGGCGCATCAATGTTAAATGTGATTTGGTCACCCGCATCGGTGCCGAAATCCATATAGGCACCGCCTACCGCACCTTCCCGGTAATTGCCGAAGTCATCGGGATTGCTTGCGTCCACCGTACGTGTAACGGCTCCTTGGGCCGTGCCGCCAACGTCGGTAACGACGGCGTCTTCACCTTGCACGGTAAAGGGCTCCACCACTACGCTGCCATCGTCGATGGTGACGCTATCGCTGGCTTCAGCTTCGTTACCCGCAGCATCTGTCACGATCAGCGTCACGGTAACGTTACCGCTCTGACCGCTGAGATCCACGCTGATATCGCCGTTTGCTGCAGGCGTTACGGCAGTGCGAGTGGCGCCGCCATCAAAGCTGACTTCATAGGCCACGATGTCGTCATCGGCACCGGCAACATTAAACATTGCCGTGGCGAGCTGGCCGGGCTCCAGAGTATCGTCGGCAACAGTCAGGCTCAGGTTGCCATCTTCATCTGCGCTGTCATCGACCGGGATCGGGCCGCTGCCCTCCTCGGTGATTTCAATGCGGTCGATATTGGGGCCGGTGGTCGCGCCTGCGGGAATAGCCAGTGAAACACTGTTACTGCCAGCCTCAAGGGTGATCGTAACGGTTTCAAAAAGCCAGTGGTTGAATCCTTCCTCGGGGCCGGTGCCATCGGGATCAGTACTGGCAAACGGCAGCGCGTCGACATCACTTCCGTTAACGCTAAGATCAAGCGGGCGACCGGTGTTGCTGGCGTAGCGAATATTAAGATCGTAGCTACCCGCTTCCGGAACCGTGATCGCAAACGTTATTGCATCACCCGCGGTATCGCCGAAATCAAGGTAACCTTCACCCGTGAACCCGGGTCGCAAGCCGTTGGGCAGGTCGGAATTGTCTTCGAGATTATCCGGATCACGAATGGTGGTAACGGTAGCGTTTGAGCCATTATCCAGGATGGTCAACACGCCCTCTTCGGCCTGAACAGCGAAGGGGATAAATTCGGCAACCTCCGCGTCATCTTCACTCACGCTACCACTGGCCGTGGCGGCGGCACTGTCGATAGCGAAGCTGTCATCCGTGGCGCCCGTAAGCGTGACGGCGACCGTCTCGGTGTCGTTGTCCTCATCATCGTTGGCTACATCAACCGCGAGCGTAGCGACGCCGTCGGTAAAGGTCACGGTACGGGTCTCGGCGACACCATCAATTTCTAGTGCAAGCTCTACATCGCCACTGAAAGAGTCCGAGGCGCTCAAGGCGAAGTTCAGCGTCGTGACGCCCGTATCGCCACCTTCTACGACCGTATCCGCATCAGCGATGCTGATCAGGATGGTGGGTTCAGGTTCAGGATCGACGCTGCCCATAGGCACAAACTCGATATAGTCGATGCGCGCGTACTCCAACGCCGTCGAGTTGGCGGTGAGCGTCAGGGTGGCGTCATCGCCTACGGTCACATCGGTAAAGGTGACGGTGCGGAAGTTTTGCACCTGAACGCCGTTGCCGCTGTCGGCATCATCATCAAAGACCCAGTTGCCGCTGAAGCTTTCGCCTTCGGCGCTGCCGATACTCAGCTGGGCGGTGCTTTCACCGTCGTTTTCATCGATATAGCCAACAATAATGGTGTAGGTGCCTGCTGCCACCTTGCCATCCAGTAAATAGCTCGCGGTGCCTTCGCTGTTGCCGGGCATGCGAATTGCCTGGCCACCATCGGCGGCGGCAATATTTTCAATAGTGAAAGTGGTTGCGCTGTCGAAATCTTCCGCCTGCAGACGGATCGGTTCGCCAGGCGCTGCACCATCGTCATCTTCACTGACGCTACCGATAGCCGTGGCCGCGGTGCTGTCAATTACAAAGCCGTCACTCGTCGCGCCGGTAAGGGTCACCGCGACGGCGTCTGTGCCATTGTCCTCGTCATCATTGGCTACATCGACTGCTAATGTAGCAACGCCGTCGGTAAAGGTAATCGTACGGGTCTCGGCGGCGCCATCAATGTCGAGGGAAAGTTCTACATCGCCGCTGAAATCATCCGAAGCGCTCAAGGCGAAGTTCAGCGTTGTGACGCCCGTATCGCCCCCTTCGACGACCGTATCCGCATCAGCGATGCTGATCAAAATGGCGGGTTCAGGCTCAGGATCGACGCTACCGGTGGACACAAACTCGATATAGTCAATGCGTGCATACTCCAACGCCGTCGAATTGGCGCTGAGCGATAGCGTGGCGCCATCGCCTACGGTCACACCGGTAAAGCTGACGGTGCGGAAGTTTTGGATCTGGGTGCCGTTGCCACTCTCGGCGTCGTCATCGAATACCCAGCTGCCGCTGAAGCTTTCGCCTTCGGCGTTGCCGATACTCAGTTGGGCGGTGCTTTCACCGTCGTTTTCATCGATATAGCCGACGATAACGGTGTAGGTGCCCGCGGCCACCTTGCCATCCAGCAAATAACTGGCGGTGCCTTCGCGGTTGCCGAGCATGCGAATCGCCTGGCCACCATCCGCGGCGGCAATATTTTCAACGGTGAAGGTGGTTGCACTGTCGAAATCTTCCGCCTGTAGACGGATTGGGTCGGCAGGGACGATAACCTCTTCATCATCTTCGCTGACACTGCCGGTCGCCGTTGCGGCAGCGCTGTCGATAGCGAAGCCATCATCCGTAACGCCAGCGAGCGTGACCGCGACGGTTTCGCTGCCGTTGTCTTCAGCATCATTGTCCACATCGACCATTAGCGTAGCCACACCGTCGGTAAAAGTGGCGGTGCGGGTCTCGGCGACGCCATCAATGTCGAGAGCCAGTTCCACATCACCACTGAAAGCCTCCGTTGCACTCAAAGTGAAGCTAAGCGTAGTAACGCCTTCATCACCACTCTCGACGACTGGATCAGCGTCAGCGATGCTGAGCAGGATGGTAGGTGCCGGCGGCGCAGCTTCCAACAACGCTATCTCAAACTTATCGATATTAGGGCCGTTGGCACCGCCCCCCAGACGCAGGGTGTTACTACCGGCATCCAGCGTGACCTCAATGGTTTCGGTGGACCAGCCTTCCCATTCGGTCTGGCGAGTCGGATTCCCACTAGTGGGTGCTGCCGGTTGGTTGGCCGTCGGCACATCACTGACATCATCCGGATAGTAGCCGGGCTCCGCCGTTGCGGCGAAATTAAAAGTACCTAATGGCGTAGTCGAACCAGCATCAACCAGAGAAAGATCCAACGGGCGACCGGAGCTACTTGCATAGGTCACCGTGACGCTATAGGTACCGGCGGTGGCGACATCCAGCGTGAACTCACCGTAAGCATTGGCGTTATTTAAGGCCCAATCAAGATAGCTTGCGCCCTCGGCGCCCACTCGGAAAGTTTCGCTGCCGCTCGTAAAATCGGCAATATTGTCGACGGTCACTACCCGGTTGGTTGCACTGTTGTCGTTATCAACCGTTGGAGAAAGCACCAGGTCTTCCCCCTGAATCACATAGACGTCAGGATTCGGCGCGCGCACTTCCAGATAATCGACGTTGGGCCCGCTGGCACCGTTGGACGTAAAGGTAACGGTGTTCTCGCCGGCCTCAAGCTGCACACGGATGATGCGCTCACCGAATTCGCTAAAATCGGTTGGAGTGGCATTTAGAGTGGTGCTGGGAAGGTCGAACATGCGATCCACCAGCTCGCCGTTAACGTCCAAGCGCAAGGGACGGTTTCGATCAGAGCCGTCATCGTTCTGGCTAAGCGCATAGCCCAGCCCTAGCTCGTACTCTCCCGCTTCGGCAACGCTGAATGTGAACGTCAGCGTCTCACCACCGTTGATACCATCGCCATAGTCTACATAAGCTTGACCATCGGCATTGACGGCATTCGGCTGCAGAACGGGGTCGCTAACCACGTTAATGCCAGGGCCCGAAGTAGCCGCCCAGGCGCCATCACTCGCATCGGCATCTTCGGCCTGTATGCGCAGTGGAGAGAAAGTGTCGGGCGTGACGGCCAACGCGGCCACCGGGGCTTCATCAGCCTGTAACAGTATTGTTTCGTAGGTAGCCTGCTCAATGGGCTCACTCTCTGGCGCCACATCAAGCTCAAGGTCCATATTCGAGCCTGGCAACACCTGACCAGATGCATCCAACGCTTCCAGGCGAAGCTTTAACATTCCCAAGGCAGGCGTGGGTAAATCATCAAAAACAAAGGGGCGCTCAACGCTCTCAAATGTTGAGATCTCGTTGCGACCATCTTCCCAGATCATCCTGAGTGAATGAATAGACGGCTCCCAAGGAGAGGCATATGGCGTTACGTGAAGCTGGTTATCATGGAAGGTATCCCTGCCAAAGCGATCTCCCTCATTAATGGAACTCAGCAGAGTGTTCGCTTGGCTGGCAAAAAAAGACATAGAATACATGGTCTACCCCTTGGCTTTAATTATTTTTTATAAGCGCACTCGATATGCACTTATGAGCACCCATTAACCGTTCCTTTTCTCAGCAGGCTTATGAGTGTAAAGCGCACGTTTAGCATTAACCGTGCTGAGGAGAGAACTGGCTATTCGAGAGTCTAACCGGGCTTTCTAGAGTGACAAGCTGGGGTATTTGACATACTTATTTACCAAAATGTTACTAAAAAATAAGCAGAGTCATTTTTTTAAATAATTTAAAATCAATGCATTAAAAAAAATACATAATTAAACCTAACTCCGTACAGATGAAGCACCAGATAAAAAATAAGCGATTTTAATTACCAAAATAGCTTTATTACTTCGTAAAAAATATTGCACGATAAAAAAACAAACCATTAGTATTCAAAACAAATAAAACTAAAAAAATGGTCACTTGGTTTCAAAACAAACCTGATACGCTGATTAATAACTCAATAATAAAATTATTTAAAACCTGAAACACAAAAATCTCTTAGTAAAGTTAGCCAACAGGCGATTAGCGTCTCATGCCAATCCTGCTCATAGACTCGCAAGATTAACGTTGCCGTGTCGTGAAACGGGGCCGCAAGAGCAATTACAACAATGCCCTGGAGCTAGGCCATGTCGAAATTTGATAACGACTCAGATCTTAAGAAGGTGCTGAATACCTGCAGGCGCAGCTTTATCTACGTTGGGCTGTTCAGTTTGTTTATTAACTTACTGATGCTGGTTCCACCGCTCTATATGCTACAGGTCTACGATCGGGTTATTACCACGCGGAGCCAGGAAACGCTGCTAATGCTGACTCTGGTCGTGGTGTTCCTGTTCGTGGTCATGGGCGGATTGGAATTAATGCGCTCTCGAATCCTAGTACGGGTTGGCAACCGGCTTGATGTACTGATTAGCCAACGGCTTTATTCCGCGATGTTCAAACGCACTCTGATGATGCCCGGTAAGCCTTCGGCTCAGCCGCTAAATGACCTTACAACGCTGCGCCAATTTCTTTCCGGCAACGGCCTGTTCGCTTTTTTCGACGCCCCCTGGGTGCCTATCTATATCGCCGTTCTGGCAATGTTTCATCCATGGTTCGGCCTTTTCGCCCTAGGCGCCGGGATTATTCTGGCGGCATTGGCCGTTATCAACGAAATGATTACCAAATCGCTGTTAAACGACGCCAACAGCCAGCACGTACTCGCTCAGGACTTAGCTAACAGCAACCTTAGAAACGCTGAAGTGCTTCATGCCATGGGAATGCTACCCGGCATCATGGGTCGCTGGAGCGCACGGCATCGCGAATATCTGGTGCTACAATCTAAAGCCAGCGACCGGGCAGGTTTGATAACCAATACCTCCAAGGTACTCAGGTTAATGTTCCAGTCGTTAATTCTCGGCCTGGGCGCTTACCTGGTACTGGCCGGCGACTTAACCCCCGGCATGATGATTGCGGGGTCTATCCTGATGGGGCGCGCGCTGGCACCTATTGATCAAATGATCAATGGCTGGAAGGGCTACTCCGGTGCGCGTACGGCACGTGCCCGCCTTGAAGAGCTGCTGAATATCATTCCGGCTGAAGAGCCACGGATGCCGCTTCCCAAGCCTAAAGGGCGCCTCGTGTTGGAAGGCGTGACCGCAGCGCCTCCTGGGCAGAAACTGGCGACGCTGCGTGATATCAATCTGACGCTGGCCAAAGGAGAACACTTAGCCGTCGTTGGCCCAAGCGCATCGGGTAAGACGACGCTTGCCCGCGTGGTACTTGGCATCTGGCCAAGTCAGTTTGGGTGTGTGCGCCTTGATGGCGCGGATATTACCCAGTGGAACCGCGCAGCGTTAGGCGCTCACATCGGTTATCTGCCCCAAGATATCGAGCTGTTCGACGGCACCATCTCTGAGAATATTGCCCGCTTCGATGAAGTAGATGCCCAGGCGGTAGTGCTCGCGGCACAGCGGGCGGGTGTTCACGAAATGATTCTGGAGCAACCCAACGGGTACGACACATGGTTATCCCATGGCGGAAACGCCCTTTCGGCAGGTCAGCGCCAGCGCATCGGCCTGGCAAGGGCGCTCTATGGCCAGCCAGTGCTGATAGTACTGGATGAACCGGATGCCAACCTGGACGAAGCGGGCGAACACTCACTTGCCAACTGTTTGATCCGCCTACGCCAGGAGGGCACCACGGCACTGATCATTACCCACCGCTCACGCCTGCTACATAACGTCGATAAGGTACTGGTACTTAGAGAAGGCCAGATCTCTTCGCTCAAACCACCTCCCCGAATGGCGCCCGTCACCAAGATGACCGCCGATGGAAATCGCCCCGTGCAGCCCCAGCGCGTGGCCGCCCTGAAACCCAGTGCGCGCGGCCGTAATAGCAGCGAGGACACCCAGTCATGAATATACAAAATCCCCCAGGTTTCAGCATGCCGCAAGCGGCTAACGATGAGTTACCGCTGGAAGATAGGCGCTACCGACGGCTGGGTATCGCCATACTCATTATTGCCGTTGGCGGTTTTGGCAGCTGGTCGGTATTCGCCAACCTGGCCGTCTCGGTGGTTGCGCCAGGCTCTGTCTCGGTCGAGAGCTTTACCAAGACGGTGCAGCACCTGGAAGGCGGCATCGTCGAGCGCATCCTGGTTGAGGACGGCGACCACGTAGAGGCAGGCGATGTATTGATGGTGCTTGACGATACCCAGGCGCGCTCTCAGCTGCAGGTCACCCGTTCTAACTATCTGATTAGCCGGGCGACCGAAGTGCGCCTTCTGGCTGAGCTAAGCGATGCTGAGACGCTCAACTTTCCTGAGGAGCTGACCGCATCCGACAACCCGCGGGTTCAAGAAGTAATGGATGTCCAGCGCCGTTTATTTGACTCCCGCCGCGAATCTTTATCTAGCACCCTGGCCTCGCTAGACGAGCAGATCGTGCAGATGAACGAGCAGATAGAAGGCTTGACCAATACTCAGAACATCAACCAGCGGCGCATCAGCTCGCTCGAAGGTGACGCCGCCAGCCATCGCCAACTGTTTCAAAGAGGCATGATCAGCAGCCAGAGAATGCGCGAATTGGAACGTGAGAGCCTGGAGTACCAGAGTTTCAACGCTCAACATGCATCTGAAGTCGCCCGCCTGCATTCTCAAATCAGCGAGAACGCGCTGCAAAGGCAGGTCCGCCGGCAGGAGTTTCAGCAGCAAGTCGGCGAGGCACTGCGTCAGACTCAAAGCGAAGTCGCCGATGCTGAAGAGCGTCTGAGTGCGCTTCTGGATAAGGTAAACCGCACCCAGGTACTGGCGCCGGTTTCCGGCACGGTGGTAGGCCTAATGGTGCATACGCTGGGAGGCGTTATCCGCTCTGGCGACCCGCTGCTGGATATTGTGCCGACTAATGTCGGCTTCATTATTGAGGCCAAAGTGGCTGACCATGATGTCGATCACCTCTACATAGGTCAGCCGGCGGAAATTCGCTTCAGCGCTTTCAACCAGCGTTTATCCAATGTCATCGACGGCGAAGTCATCCATGTAAGCGCCAACAGCTTCGAGGATGAGGCTACCCGGGCACGTTATTACAAGGTCCGCTTGCGCGTGACCAGCGCCGGTGAAGAAAATATGACCGAGTCCATGAAGCTACTCGCCGGTATGCCTGCTGAAGTGATGCTGCGGACGGGGGAAAGAAGCTTTTCCAGCTACATTGCAAAACCCCTGACCGACATGCTGGCCCGCGCCATTCGTGAAGATTAAGCGATAACCCAGCCGAGGCGGCATATCTAGAAGCGCACTTCCGCCTCGCGCTTTCTTACAAACTGGCTGGCTTTTTCGGCAGTGGCTGTTCTCTACCGTTTGCGATACGGTCTATCATATTATCCGCTGCGTAGAGACCACTATGGCTGAAAGCAAGAAACTGCTGATCATTGCTCACGCGCCCTCTGAGAACACCCAGAAGATGTTGGAGGCCGTGATTAATGGCGCATCCAATCACGACGTAGAAAACGTGCAAGTACGCTCTCTTACCCCGCTTGAAACACAGCCCGACGACATCAATGCCGCTAGCGCCATTATCCTGGGCACGACCGAAAACCTAGGCTATATGGCGGGCTTGATGAAAGATGTGTTTGATCGATGCTACTACCCGTGCCTGGATAAAACCGAGGGCTTGCCGTTCGCGTTTTACGTTCGGGCTGGTCATGATGGCACCGGCACCCAGCGGGCCATTGAAAGCATTACCAAAGGATTGCGCTGGAGACTGGTGCAAGACCCGCTTATTTGCCGGGGAGACTTTCAAGCAGGATTCATTGACCAATGCGAGGAACTAGGACTGGCAATGGCGGCCAGCCTGGAAGCAGGTATTATCTGAGTGCCTTATTCCTGAGTGACTTATTCGCAAAAACGGCGCCCTAGGGCGCCGTCTGTCTATTCAAGCCGTTTTTTACTTCAAGCGCTCGCTTACTTCAAACGTTCAAATACGGTTGCCACACCCTGCCCCATGCCGATACACATGGTCGCTAAGCCCAGCGTGGTATCGCGCTGCTGCATGACGTTCAATAGCGTGGTGCTGATACGTGAACCTGAGCAGCCCAGCGGGTGACCCAGTGCGATCGCGCCGCCATGCAGGTTGACCTTTTCATCCATAGCATCCAGGAAGCCCAGATCTTTTAAGACCGGCAGACTTTGCGCTGCAAAAGCTTCGTTAAGTTCGACAGTTTGGATATCATCCGACGAAAGGCCAGCGGCCTTCAACGCCTTTTTAGAGGCCGGCACCGGCCCATAGCCCATAATTGATGCATCACACCCTGCCACACCGGTGGAGAGCACTTTGGCGATAGGCTCCAGGCCCAACGCCTGGGCGCGCTCGTAGCTCATGATAGCCATGGCCGAAGCGCCCACTGAAAGCGCTGACGACGTACCCGCCGACACGGTACCGCTACGCGGATCAAACACCGGCTTAAGCTGCGCCATGGATTCAAGGCTTGCATCGGAGCGGATCACTTCGTCATTCTTGAACAGCACTTTAAAACCACGCTGATCGTGGCCTTCAACACCAATGATTTCGTTATCGAAGTAGCCTTTTTCCATTGCCGCCTGAGCACGCTGGTGCGAACGCACGCCAAACTTGTCCTGATCCTCCCGTGTAATGCCGTGCATCTTACCCAGTAGCTCAGCGGTCAGACCCATCATCATGGAGGCTTTGGCAGCGTATTTGCTGATCGCCGGGTTCACATCGACACCGTGAGCCATGGGCACGTGCTCCATATGCTCAACGCCGCCGATGATATAAAAATCACCCATACCCGCTTTGATATTCGCCGCCGCAATATGCAGTGCGGTCATCGAAGAACCGCACAGGCGGTTAACCGTCTGCGCC
Organism: Halomonas sp. AOP43-A1-21; assembly: GCF_052376775.1. Taxonomy (NCBI): domain Bacteria; kingdom Pseudomonadati; phylum Pseudomonadota; class Gammaproteobacteria; order Oceanospirillales; family Halomonadaceae; genus Halomonas; species Halomonas sp. AOP43-A1-21. Next base: position 65,360 of record NZ_JBQSWC010000018.1, read on the forward strand.
GGTACCGAGCGTGGGATGCCGGTCATGATCGCCGCATTACGGGCGATATTCATGGCCTGCTCAAGGGTCTGGTTAACGCAGCCCCAAATCACATCATCCACTTCCGAAGGATCCAGGTTGGGGTTACGCGTAAACAATGCCTGCATGACCGCAGCGGACAGGTTTTCCGCACGAACGTTACGAAACGCGCCATGCTTGGCTTTTGCCATGGCGGTACGTACACCGTCGACCACCACGATATCTCTGGGATTCAAACTCATCTTATTTCTCCTGTGCGCGGTGACTTAGGCCTGACCGGGGGCGGCGTAAAACTGCTCGTTGTTTTGCGCCATCTGACGTAGCTTGTCCGTCGGCGCGTAAAGCGGGCCGAGTTCTTCAGCCAATCCTTCAGCCAGCTTGACGAATTCAGCAACGCCCATGGCATCAATGTAACGCAGCGCACCACCGCGGAAGGGAGGGAACCCAATACCGTAAATCAACGCCATATCCGCTTCGGCAGGCGTATCAACGATGCCGTCTTCAAGACAACGCGCCGTTTCCATGCAGAGCGGTACCATCATGCGCGCTATGATGTCCTCGTCGGAGAACTCTTTCTGCTCTTTAACGACCTCTTTGATTAGCGCGTAAGCCTGTTCGTCAGTCACTTTCTTGGGCTTGCCCTTTTTATCCTCTTCGTAGGCGTAGAAGCCCTTGGCATTTTTCTGGCCCAGGCGCTCGTTTTCATACATCACCTGAATCGCAGTTTTGCCTTCACGCGCCATACGGTCCGGGAAGCCTTCTGCCATCACTTCATTGGCGTGAACCGCCGTGTCCATACCCACCACATCCAGCAGGTAAGCAGGACCCATTGGCCAGCCAAATTTTTCCATGACTTTATCAACACGCTGAAAGTCGGCGCCCTGCTCTACCAGGAAGCTGAAACCGCCAAAATAGGGGAACAGCACGCGGTTAACTAGGAAGCCTGGGCAGTCGTTAACCACAATTGGCGTTTTACCCATCGCGCGGGCGTAGGCAACCGTAGCAGCAACTGCAGCGTCAGAGGTTTTCTCACCGCGAATAACTTCGACTAACGGCATACGGTGCACGGGGTTGAAAAAGTGCATGCCGCAGAAGTTTTCCGGACGCTTAAGGTTCTGGGCCAAGCGGTTGATCGAAATCGTCGAGGTATTGGAGGCAAGGATAGTATCTTCACTTACCATACCTTCAACTTCGGTCAACACCGCGTCTTTAACCTTGGGATTTTCCACCACAGCTTCGACGACCAAATCGACATTACCGAAATCGCCGTAGGAAAGCGTGGGGCGGATGTTGGTCAGCTTTTCGGCCATTTGCTCATTGGTGAGCTTTTTACGCTCGACTTGTTTGCCAAAAAGCTTGCGAGCTTCTTTCAAGCCCAGCTCAATGGCCTCATCCTTGATGTCTTTCATCAGGATGGGGGTACCTTTGGAAGCGCTTTGGTAGGCGATACCGCCACCCATGATACCCGCCCCCAGTACCGCCGTTTGCTTAACCGGCTGGGCCTGTTTTTCATACTTGCCGGCTTTCTTTTTCACCACCTGATCGTTCATGAACAGACCGACCAGATTAAATGCCACGCTGCTCATGGCCAGCTTGGCAAAAGCTTTTGCTTCGATAGCCTGGGCGCGCTCGCGCTCTTCACCAGCCCCTTTTTGAATAACCTTGATAGCCTCGATCGGCGCGGGATAATGTGGACCGGCTTTGCCGGCGACATACCCTTTGGCGGTTTCAAACGCCATCATCTGCTCAATGGCGTTGAGCTTAAGCGGGCCTTTTTTCTCTGCGCGGCGCGCCTGATAATCAAGCTCACCGTTATTGGCGCGGTCGAGAATATCCAGCGCCGCCTCGTCTAGCTGTTCGGCGCTAACCACTGCGTCCACAGCGCCTACTTTCAAAGCCGCATCGGCGCGATTCTCAGTACCACCGGCAATCCACTCAACCGCATTGTCAGCGCCGATCAACCGCGGTAAGCGCACACATCCGCCCCACCCCGGGAGAATGCCCAGTTTGGTTTCGGGCAGGCCAATCTTGGCTTTTTCGCTCATTACGCGAAAATCGGTAGTGAGCAACACTTCGCAACCGCCGCCGAGGGCAAGGCCATTGATGGCAGCAACGGTTGGGAAAGGAAGATCTTCAATCGCATTAAAAATATCGTGTACCTTGAGATTCATCTCCTCAAGGTACGCTTCACCCTTGGTAAACAGGCTGTGAAACTCGGTGATATCCGCCCCGACGATGAACGCGTCTTTGCCACTACCAATCATCAGGCCCTGCAAGTCGTTTTCCACCTGAAGAGCGCTAACGGCCTCTCCCAGTTCGGTAACAACAGCGCTGGAAAGCTTGTTTACGGACTCATCTTTTAAATCAAAAATGAGCCGTGCGATATGATGGCCACCCAGGGTGTCACGACGCTCCACCGTGATGGCGTTGCCTTGATAGATCATCCGTGCTCTCTCCACAAGTTGAACTGGCGCCCCTGTCAGCAAGTTCTCAGCCAGCAAGTTCTCAGCAGGTTCGCCGAACATTTCATACGGTCGTTTGATAGCATTAGCTTGGTTGAGTAATCGACCAACGTCAAGCCCTGACTTTTGGCTAATCCCAGCCTTATTGCGACCCTTCTTGAGCGTTTATCGTTCGCTATTGAGGACACTTTCAGGCTATTGCATACCGAGCGTCGACTTTTGTCGAAAACCCAAGGATCATAGTCGTTTTATTTTAGAGTTATACGTTTATGGGCGCACTGCTAACACCTTCGCGTGTCAAAGCTATTCAACAATTTGTTGAGCGTTTGATCGAGCGGCTAAAACCCTGGAGCTGGCTTTGGCCACCGATGGCGTTCGCCGCGGGGCTGGGTAGTTTTTTTCTGGTTGACCGCCAGCAGTGGCTAGGCGCGGCCTTGGCGCTTGGCCTGCTGTTTACCTGGGTGCTGTTACTTTCCGAAAGCTTGATTGGCCGTTGGTTAGCACGGCGCGGGCACCCTACCCTGCCCAGGGGTGCCACCACCTTTATTGCCCAGATGATTCACCAGGAAACGCTGTTTTTCACGCTGCCGTTTATTTTAATTACCACGGTATGGAACAGCGGACAAACCCTGTTTGCTTTATTTGTGGTGGTAATGGCGCTGCTCTCGATTATTGACCCACTGTATTACAAAGTCGCTGGCCGGTGGCGCAGCCTGTATTTTGTTTTTCATGCGCTTTGCGTCTTTTTAGTGGTGCTGGTGACGCTACCGATCATGTTGCACCTCACCACTGGCCAAAGCCTATTGCTGGCGATGTCACTGATGGTGCTGGTTGCGCTGCCCAGCTTTTGGCATTTACTTAAACGCCACTCGTTAAAGCGCTGGTGTGCTTTTTTAGGATTAACGCTAGTGCTTGCTTATGCTGCCTGGCTAGGTCGCATCTGGGTGCCGCCCGCAAGCCTCTGGATGACCGGTAGCGCGCTTTCTCCTGCGCTCAATATTCAACAGCGCACGCCTCAGGGCTCGATCGCGCTTACTCCACAGGCTATTCGTGAAAACGGCCTGTATGTCTATACCGCGATTCGTGCCCCGCGAGGCTTGAGCGAAACGATCTACCATGCCTGGCGGCACAATGGTGAACCCTTGGATATCGTCACGCTGGATATTAATGGTGGCCGCGAGCAAGGCTATCGAGCGTGGAGTCATAAGCTTAATTTCCCGGAAGACCCCACCGGTGACTGGCGAGTGGATATCATGACCGATAGCGGCCAGCGCTTAGGGCTTATCCGCTTTACGGTATCGGAAGACCCGCAGAAAGCCTCCATAGCGGATAGTACTATTCGCCCTAGCGGTTTAAGCGGGCTTAATCTACGCCGGTTTGTGCCCGGCGGACGGGATAATTCCGAGGTATCAATGGATGACTAATTTGACCTATGCTTGCAATCAGAGCCATTGCTTATGACAATTCATCCTCTCACTTTTTAGTAGCGAGTTGCCCATGGCTTCATCGATTGGTTTTCGTCTTGCACGCCTGCCGCATTTGTGGCGTTCGATTTTGGATCGCAGGCTGGCCCCGCTGGGGCTAACCCAAACGCGCTGGGTCACGCTATATCATATCTGGCGTTTGGGTGAAGGCCATCCACAGTGTGACCTGGCTCGTGTGATTGGCGTAGAAGCGCCTTCGCTAGTGCGTACGCTTGGCCAGCTTGAGGAACAAGGCTTGGTTGAGCGACGCGCCTGTGACAGCGACCGCCGCAGCAAGCGCATTTTCCTTACCCCAGATGCCATGCCGCTTCTTGAGCAGATTGATAGCGTTGCCAAAGAAGCACGCACTGAGATGCTAGCAGGCTTGAGTGATGAAAATATTGAGCAGTTGGATAAGTGGCTGACCGTCATTGAGTCTAACGGGCTTGCCATCCAAGCCCGCGACCAGGAAACACCGCCTGAGACGCAGACTTCTTCAACGGCCTCCTCAACACCCGCTTAATCAAGGAACGGGGGAGGCATCACGATTGGGTGCATCAAACCCTTTTTGGATCGGATCGTCCGCTAACCCTCCAAGCTCACTACGCAGTTGATCGAATGCAGCTGCGTAGACCCTCAAACGCTCCGCTGTCTGTGATTCCCACCACCATAGCGCCAACCCAGTTGAGCTAGACTCCACGACCAGTGCATCCTGAGGCAAACGCTCAAGCAGCTCCTTCAAGATTTGCTCTGCCGCTTGCGGCAAGGGTCGCAGCGGTGCGATGCGCCAACGCCAGCCGGCACAGTAACGCTCCAGCGCACTGCTTGCATTACTGTCACGCACCAGTAAAAAATCAGGGCCTGGGGCTGCTTGCGGGTAATACCACCGGTAGGCTGGCATCAGGCCTTTAAAATGATGCAGCGGTGGTTTTTCAAGCTTAACGCTAATGCCATACTCAGCGGCACAGTTGCGCAATACCCCTTGGCGTTTTTGGCGCGGACTAGGCTTTAGCCACATGACCGGCGCTGAGACGAAGATCAAAACAAAGATAATTATTAACCATTCCATTGCTACTTTAACCTCACTTAAGCCACACTAACTTAGCTACTTAAAAAAACCATGACGCAGGTCGTTGTGAAGACAAGGTACGCCACCTAAAGTAATAATTATTAAACAAAGCGATTTCTTTGTTACTCACTGCTGAGGAGAAGTGTCATGAGCTACCACCATATTCTGGTTGCCGTCGATTTAACCAAGGACTCTCACAAAGTTCTGGAACGTGCTGTGGTGATTGCTGAACGCAATAACGGCGCCAAAATTTCCATCATGCATACCCTAGAGCCCCTCGGTTTTGCCTATGGTGGCGATATTCCGATGGATCTTACCAGCATACAAGACCAGCTGGATGAACATGCCAAAACGCGCCTGGCTGAAATTGCTACCCCGCATATAGCACCCGCCGACCAGCACGTTGTGGTAGGCATGCCGGATACTGAAATTCACCGTTTTGCCGCTGACCATGATGTCGACTTAATCGTGGTAGGTTCCCATGGCAGGCATGGCTTTGCCTTACTGCTGGGGTCTACTTCGACCGGAGTGTTACACGGCGCCCAATGCGACGTGCTTGCCGTACGGGTTGGCAACAAAGGTGAAAAAAGCGTCGAGTAAGGCGTGAGCTAACGCCGAAAAACGTCTCACCAGGAACATAAAAGAAGGCGCCTTGCGGCGCCTTCTTTTTTAATCACCCGCAACCATTGCCTCAAGTTCCATCCAGCGCTCCATTGCGGTTTCCAGCGATTGCTGAACAGCCTCAAGCGCTTGAAGTCTTGCGGTTACCGTACTGGCATCCTGTTGATAAAAAGCCGGATCACCAATCTCCTGTTCCAGGGTTTCAACCTCACTTTCTAAACGCTCAATCTCTGCGGGCAGCGCATCCAGCTCACGCTGCAGCTTATAAGACAGCTTAACCGCCTTCTTGACCGGTACGGCCGCAGACGCCTCAACTTTCTTAGCTGGCGCCGATGAGGTAGGTTCCGTTTTCTGACGGGCCGCCCCCTCCCAGGGTGCAGGGGGAAGCGTTCCACCCTGACGAATCCAGTCGGTATAGCCGCCGACGTATTCCCGCACCTTACCTTCGCCTTCAAAGGCCAGCATGCTGGTCACGACGTTGTCCATGAAGGTTCGGTCGTGAGACACCAGCAGCAGCGTGCCGTCAAAATCAAGCAGCAGCTCTTCAAGCAGCTCCAGGGTTTCCATATCCAGGTCGTTGGTCGGCTCATCGAGTACTAACACATTGGCCGGCTGGGTAAACAGCTTGGCCAACAGCAGGCGATTGGATTCACCGCCCGAGAGCGCTTTGACCGGCTGACGCACACGCTCAGGGGTAAATAGGAAGTCCTGCAGGTAGCTCATCACATGGCGGTCTTTACCGCCAACGCTCACCCGGTCACTGCCCTGGGCCACGTTATCATAAACGGTTTTTTCCAGTTCAAGCCCGGCACGTAGCTGGTCGAAATAGGCCACTTTAAGGTTGGTACCCAGCTGTGCGCTACCTTCGGTTGGCTCAAGTTCGCCAAGCAGAATTTTGAGTAGCGTTGTCTTGCCCGCCCCGTTGCGTCCCAGAAAGCCAATACGATCGCCCCGCATTACTTCAAGGTTGACGTTGCTCAGGATCACATCATCGCCAAACCGCTGGGTAACGCCTTTAAGCTCAACAACCCGCTTGCCGGTGCGCTCGCCGCGATCCACCGTCAAGTTGGCCGTGCCCTGACGCTCGCGGCGCTGGCTGCGCTCGTTGCGCATAGCTTCAAGTGCGCGAACGCGGCCCTCATTACGGGTACGCCGCGCCTTGACGCCTTGACGTATCCAGGCCTCTTCCTGCGCCAGCTTTTTATCAAATTCAGCGTTCTCCCGCGCTTCCACCTCAAGCTCATGCTGCTTACGGGCCTGGTACTCTTCGTACTTACCGGGGTAGCGCCCCAACTGACCGCGATCCAGCTCCAAAATATTGGTCGCCAGCTTGGAGAGAAATGCCCGGTCGTGGGTAATCAGCAGCACCGCACCGTTAAACGCCAAGAGCTGCTCTTCAAGCCAGGCAATCGTGTCCAGATCCAGGTGGTTGGTCGGCTCGTCGAGCAGTAACAGGTCCGGCTCAGAAACCAATGCACGAGCCAGCGCCACGCGCCGACGCCAGCCACCGGAGAGCGAACTCATTTCAGCAGCGGGCGGCAGGCCCAGGCGGGTAAGCACCGTGTCGATACGTTGATGAAACGACCAGCCATCGATGGCTTCCAGGCGCGTTTGCAGCGTCGCCATGCGATCCATGTCAGGGTCGGGATCATTGATCAGATGGTCGTACTCAGAGAGCAGCTCGCCTGCTTCCGGCAACCCCTGGGCCACCATATCGAAAATGGTCATGCCCGAAGACTCAGGCAGCTCCTGAGCCAGTACGCCTATTTTCAGGCCCGGCGCCCGCCAGATCGAACCGTCGTCCGCCTGAATATCACCAGCGACCAACTTTAAAAGCGTAGATTTACCGGTGCCGTTGCGCCCGACCAGCGCCAGCCGCTCGCCTTTTTCTACCGTAAGATCGGCGCGGTTCAATAGTACTTGGGTGCCGTAGGCAAGTTGCAGCTGTTCAAGTCGTAACAAGGTCACGCAGTATCCTCCTTCGTCGTGAGGCGCACAGTGTAACGCATGCACTCATTACGCGCGTGGTCCTTATAGAGCCAAATGCATCATCGTGCTAACGTTTGAGATAAAGAACAGGGAGGCGAACACGTAGTGACCGTTACCGTCTCGATGCATTTTGTTAACCAGCTCTTTTGTGGCCTACCTGCCACAACAAAGCCACGTGCTCATTATTTGGCAAAAGCTGGCATTTCGCCTTTTTTAATTGATGCCCCTCATGGTCGAGTCACCGTTGAGCAGTTTGCCGAACTCTATCGTCTTCTGGTGTTTGACCTAGACGATGAAACGCCGTGTTTCTTTGCTCGTCCGCTTCGTGGCGGCACGCTTAAACTGCTCTGCTTAAGCATGCTGGATGCACCAAACTTACAGGTGGCGCTGCACCGCTATACGCAGTTCTTCCATATTTTACTTGATGACTTTAGCTATCAGTTTTCAGTTGCTAATGGCCTGGCGCGCATGGCACTAAAAGAGCATGCGCCGTTAAAGGGCAGTCGTATTTTAATTCATGAATTAATGCTTAAGTTGTTTCATGGCATTGCATCGTGGTTAATCGCCAGTAAAATCCCGCCAATCTTGATGGAATGCGCCTACGCGCAGCCCATTCATAGTGCAGACTATCTTTATTTTTATCCGGGTATCGTACGTTTCGACCAGCCCCAAACGGCGATGTCTATAGATTCAACGCTTCTGGATCATCCGATTCGACGAACCAAACAGCAGCTAGGCGCTTTTTTACGGCATGCGCCAGCGGATTGGTTTTATGTATCGTTTGAAGATCGGCTGCTTAGCCACCGGGTACGCGAACATCTTGCCCGTCATTTAGCAACCTCAGGCAGCGTGCAACACGTTGCTCGTGCTCTACATATGTCAGTGCGTACCTTATCGCGCCACCTTCAGCAGGAAGGTACTCACTTTCAGGCAGTAAAAGATGAGTACCGACGTGACTATGCCGTGCAGGCACTGACGCGAAGTGAAAAACCTTTGATAGCTATCGCTGAAGCGCTAGGGTTTGAAGACTTGGCCTGCTTTAGCCGGGCGTTTAAAACCTGGACCGGCAATTCACCCGCCGCGTACCGCAAAGCACGAACGACGGGGCTGGCAGTTAATTAATTATAATTCGTAACGTATACGCTTTTTATCCAGCTTACCGACGCTCGTTTTAGGAATCTCGTCGACAAACCGGATCATTGTGGGAATTGCCCAGCGATTAAGCTTCCCCTGTGCTACAAACTGTTCCAAAAATTCTGTTACGTCTTGTGTGGTCGGTGGGTTGTTAAGATCGCTAGGAACCACAAGTCCAGCAGGCCGCTCTCCCCATTTTTCATCCGCCACCCCAATAACCGCGACTTCGGCTACGCCAGGGCATTGGCTAATGAAGCTCTCAATTTCCAGCGATGAAAGCCACTCTCCACCCGTCTTAATCACATCTTTAATACGGTCGCTAATCGACAAAAAGCCGCTTTCATCCAGTGTTGCGACGTCCCCCGTATGCAACCAACCATCGCGCCATAGATCTTTACTACGCGTCTCTTCTTTGTAATAAGCCTGAGTTAACCAAGGCGCCTGCACCCGCACTTCACCAACGCTTTTACCATCATGAGGTAGCGGTTGGCCGTCTGGATCAACCACCTGCAGTTTTACCAGTGGTATCGGCAGCCCTGCTTTACACCGCCATGGAAGCTGGGTATCAAAATCCGCCTGCTCAATGTGAAAAGGCAAGATGTCGGCCGTTAAAAGTGGGCAGGTCTCCGACATACCGTAAGCACTGCGCGTATCGATTCCCAACTCCCAGGCACGCCGTGCCAGTGATTGTGTCAACGCGCTGCCGCCAACCAGTACTTTCCAACCCGAGAGATCAACGCGCTTTGAGGCGACGGCTTCGGAACTCACCACCATATTCAACAACGTGGGCACGCAATGGGAAAAATCGACCTTCTCATTGACCAGTAACGCCACGAGCATTTCAGGTTCGTAACGTCCTGGGTAGACCTGCGTGGCCCCAAGCAACGTGGCGGTATAAGGCACACCCCAGGCATGAACATGAAACATCGGGGTGATCGGCATATACACCTTGTCGCGGTTGAGTAGCGCGAAACCCGGCACCTGAAATGTACTTGCCTCACCCAGGGTATGTAACACTAACTGCCGATGAGTAAAAAAGACCCCTTTAGGGTTACCCGTTGTGCCGGTAGTGTAAAACAGCGTTGCGACTGCATTTTCATCAAAGGTGGGAAATTCATAATCGTGAGGCTGCTCGCTTAGCAGGCTCTCATACTCCCCCGCTAGAGGCAGCGATGTGCTAACGGGGCTTAAAGTCTCTTGGCATAGTAGATAGCCACGTACACGGGGCAGCTTTTCAGCCAGGGGCTCCAAAAGCGGTACAAAGTCTTCGTGCACTAATACAAAAACGTCTTCCGCATGCTCCATGGCATAAAGAATCTGCTCGGGGGCGAGCCGGACATTGACGGTATGCAGTACAGCGCCAATCATGGGAATCGCGAAAAAACACTCTAAATAGCGGTGGCTATCCCAGTCCAACACGGCCACTACGTCCCCGGCTTTAACGCCTTGAGCGGACAATACATGGGCAAGCTGATGCACCCGCTCACGAAAGATTTGATAGCTATGCCGACGCTGGTCACGATAAACAATCTGGTTATTGCCCGCCATACGGAGCCCTGAATCAAGCAAGTCGCCAATCATTAGCGGCGGGTTCGTCGCGCTAGGCGCAGCTGGTAGGATTTTTGGTGTTACCGTCGGCATAAAAAGCTCCTTAGATTTTATTATTGTCTGGGTATAGGTCATTACCAACGCTCAATTAACAGCGCAATGCCTTGCCCTCCGCCAATACACAAAGTGATCAGACCAAAACGCCCATTGATTCGCCCAAGCTCATGTATAGCTTTAAGAATTAATATTGCACCGGTTGCGCCAACCGGATGGCCAAGGGCAACGGCACCGCCATTGGGATTAAGCTTATCCAGAGGAAACTCAAGGTGCTGGGCAACGGCAAGCGCTTGAGCGGCAAATGCTTCGTTGGATTCAATCACATCAATATCATGAATGCTCAGCCCGGCTTGCTGCAAACAGCGCTTAACAGCCGGGATAGGCCCTAGCCCCATAAGCGAGGGCTCCACACCGGCAGTCGTTGCCACGCGCAAGCGCGCCCTGGGCGTTAGTCCTCTCTGCTTCGCTTCATCCATATGGGCAAGTACCAATGTTGCTGCCCCATCGTTAATTCCCGATGCATTGCCTGCGGTTACTCTGCCCTCTTTTTGAAAGGCAGGTTTTAAACGGGCTAAATCTGCCAGTTGGATGCCACTGCGCACATGCTCATCCTCGGCAAAGCGAACGGATTGCTTGCCCTGCACAACGTCAACCGGCACTATTTGTGCCGCAAAGCGACCTTCCTCCGTTGCCTGGGCAGCTTTTTGATGGCTTTCAAGTGCAAACTGATCCAGCTGTTCACGGGTTAAACCATACTGCTGGGCAATATTTTCAGCGGTCATTCCCATATGTCCGCTACCAAACGGGTCGCTAAGCACACCTAGAGTCAAATCTTGTACGGCTATATCGCCCATGCGGATGCCATTACGCGCTTGCGGCGGCAGTAAATAAGCGCCCCGCGACATCGATTCGGCACCACCCGCTAGCGCTAACCGACTATCCCCCATGACAATCTGCTGGGCAGCAGAGATGACCGCCTGAACGCCAGAGCCACACAGCCGGTTGACATTAAACGCGCCAGCTTCCTTGGGAACACCAGCTTTCAAGGCGATGTGTCGTGCCAGATAAGCATCTTGTGGGCCGGTGGTAATAATATGGCCATACACCGCGTGGTCGATATCGTCACCTGAGACATTCGCACGCAATAATGCCTCTTTCGCCGTGATTGCGCCCAGCTCATAAGGCGCCATAGACGAAAGCGATCCGTTAAAATCGCCAATAGCAGTACGGGCTCCCTCTAAAATCACCACATCATCAAGCCGCATAAATATCTCCTAGTGTCATGCAGGTATTCACGTAGCAAGGATCAATCAAGCCGCTTTACCCAACAGTGAGCGCGCCACAATTTCTTTCATGATTTCAGAGCTTCCGGCATAGATCGTTTGCACACGTGCATCCAAATAAAATCTTGAAATTGGGTATTCGTGGGTGTAACCGTAGCCGCCAAATAACTGCAGGCAGCGGTCGACGGCGCGACACTGCAACTCACTTAGCTGTAATTTCAGGATTGCCGCATCGGTACTGGTCATGCTGCCCTGGCGATACTTGGCAACACAGTGATTAAAGTAGGCACGTGCCATATCAAGCTGTGCTTTAATTTCTGCCAGCGTAAAGCGGGTATTCTGAAAATCGGCCACCCGTTGGCCAAAAGCTTGGCGCTGAGCAACATAATCAAGGGTCAATGCCAGAGCGCCCTCGACCGCCCCCAGCGCTTGAGCGCCCACCCCTAAACGCTCACGGAGAAGTTCTTGCATTAGATAGCGAAAACCGGCGCCTTCATCACCGAGCAGAGCATCATTGGTAAGCTCCAGCTGATCAAACGCCAGCTCCGCCGTATCGCTGGCATGCTGGCCAATCTTTTTAATGGGTTTACCACGCGAGAAGCCAGGCAACGAAGTGTCCACTAAAAACAATGAGACCCCTTTTGCTCCTGCACTCGGATCGGTTTTTGCGCATACAATCACCATATCCGCCACCTGGCCATTGGTAATAAACAGCTTACTGCCGTTCAATACCCAGCCTTCAGGAGTTTTGGTAGCGCGGGTTTTCATCGCGGCCAAATCACTACCTGCATGAGGTTCACTCATGGCGATGGCTCCTAAGCACTCGCCTTGCGTCATAGCAGGTAACCATTTTTGACACTGATCGCTTGTGCCTAAATTTTGTAAATAAGGCATTACGATGTTGGCGTGAATATTGTAGGCGCTGGCAAGCCCACCAAAGCCTTGCCGGGAAATCTCTTCTAGTGCCAACTGAGTAATAGCGATATCCGCGCCTGCGCCGCCATAAGTCTCATCTAGGTCGATCCCCAAAAAACCTGCGACTCCTAACGCTCTCCAAAGGCTACGAGGTATTTCACCCTCGGCTTCCCACTGTTCATAGAAAGGAGCGACTTCTTGCGCTAAACAGCGCGAAATCATGGAGTGAAACAGCCCCGTCGCTTGCTCGTCCATGTTTACTCCTTGAGCTCTTCACGCAAATGACGTTTAAGAATTTTACCGGCGGTACTTTTTGGTAACGCTTCTGCAAACACCACTCGCTTGGGGACTTTATAAGGAGCTATTGAGCTTTTGGCATGATGGATAAGTTCGCTTTCACTAACAGATTGCCCCTCCTTCACCACTACCACTGCCGTAATAGCTTCAATCCACTTATCATCAGGCAGGCCAACTACTGCTACTTCCGAAATTGCGGGATGTTTAAACAGCACTTCTTCCACTTCGCGGCTGGCCACCAATATGCCACCGGTATTAATGACATCTTTTATACGATCAACAACATATAAGTACCCTTCTGCATCGAAATACCCCATGTCGCCGGAGTGAAACCAGCCGCCTTGAAAAGCCTCTGTAGTCATTTCGGGCTTATCCCAATACCCCGTCATCAATTGCGGTGAACGGTGAACAATTTCGCCGTGTTCACCAGGCGCAACATCATTCAACTCCAGATCCACTATTCGGGTTTCGACCGTTAATATTGGCCTCCCGGCGGAGGCGGGGCGCTCAAGATGCTCTTCTGGTCGCAAGACCGTCGCCAGAGGCGCAATTTCGCTCTGTCCATAACAGTTATAAACCCCAACGCCAGGGAAACGCTGCTGCATTTCTTGCAGTACCGGTACCGGCATAATAGAGGCGCCGTAATAAGCCTTTTTCAGACTGGTTAAATCAAACTGATCAAAATTGGCATGGCGTAACAGGCTGATCCAAACCGTGGGAGGAGCAAAGAACGAGGCAATTTTTTGTTCGGCAATAGCATAAAGGCAACTCTCAGGCAGCGGCGCTTCCAGTAGATAAACGTGCGCGCCTAATAGCAAAGCTGGCATTAAAAAGACATGCATCTGTGCCGAATGATAAAGCGGCAGCGCTGCCAGCATCACCTCACTGCCCGTTATATCCAGCTCCACCATACACGCCATATATTCAGCCATTAACGCTTGGTGACTCATCATTGCGGCTTTTGGCGCCGCTGTTGTACCCGAGGTGTAGAGTAATTGCGCTAAGCTAGCCCCCTCCAGCGCCACCTCTGGCTCATTTGTTGCCTGCGTTGAACACGCCACGGCCAATACGTCAAAACTGCTTTCCTGGGGGGTAGGATTTGCGGCATGCAGCGTTCCACTTAGCACCAATCCGAAATCTTGTGTTGCCTGCGCGACTTTTTCTTCCAGGGAAATATCACTAAGCAGCCCCTTCGCTCCAGACTGTTCAAGGATATAGCGCAGCTCATCGCTGCTCAGCGCAAAGTTGATAGGCACATGCACAAGGCCTGCCTTGGTGGCAGCCAGCCAGGCAATTACGTAGGCATCCGAGTTTTTACCGTATACGGCCAGCCGGTCACCGGGGGCAAGACCAGCCGCTAACAGGCCATTAGCCACATTATTAGCAGCGTCGTTAAGAGCTTGATAGCTCCATGTACGTTCGCCAAACGTCAGCGCGGGCTGCTGTGAATATTTTCGAGCACTACGATTTAACGCAGCGCCAATCGTATTTCTCTGAATCAAATGTGTATCAGACATGCCAAGACCTTTATGTTTTTGTTTCGTTGGCAACACTTCAGCTATTCACCAATGGGCATACGCTCTCAGAAAGCGGCCGAAATGCCTCTTCTGCAGGAATCGTGCGCACAATGCGAAAGAGGTCGTCTTCGTCTGCAGATTCTTCGGGGGTTTTCACTTCAACAAGGTACATGTCATGCACCATACGTCCGTCTTCACGAATGTAGCCATTGGTCGCGAAAATATCGTTGATCGGTGTATCCACCATTTGTTGGCGTACTAATTGGGTATTGTCAGTGCCTGTGGCTTCGATGGCTTCCAGATAATGGCGGGTGCTCGAGTAAAGCCCTGCATGCACCATGGTAGGCATGCTGCCGGTGCGCTCCCGGAAGCGTTCAGCCCATGCGCGGGTCTCATCATTTAAGTCGTAGTACCATGCTTTGGTAAATTGCAGCCCCTGGGCGTTGGCTAAACCGATACTTCGCACATCCGTACTGAATAACACCATGCCGGCGAGGATTTGCCCTGCCTGCGTGATGCCAAACTCACCGGCTGTTTGCACCGCATTGATAGTGTCGCCTCCGGCATTATTTAATGCGATTACGTCAGCACCTGATGCCTGGGCCTGCAGCATGAACGAAGAGAAATCATTATTTGGGAAGGGGTGCCTGGCACGACCAACCACCGTGCCGCCGTTTTGTGTGACAACGCGCTCAACGTCTGCTTCAAGCGCATGGCCAAAAGAATAGTCTGCACTTAGCAGGTACCAGTTTTTGTATCCTTCTTGGGTAATCGCCTTGGCCGTTCCGTTGGACATGGCCCAGGTATCGTAAACCCAATGAATATGGTTGAGAGAACAGTGCTCATTCGTAACGCCTGACGAAACAGCACCGTTCACCAAACCCAGCTTATCGGCGTCTTCGAGTAGTTTTACAGCGGCTAATGTGACCGATGAAGCGACCAACCCCGTGACCATATCGACGTTACGCTCATCAATCCACTCGCGTACAACACTCGATCCTACATCAGGGCTGTTACGGTCATCCGCACTAAAGACCACCACTTTAGCGCCATGCACACTACCGCCTATATCTTCAATTGCCATTTCAATAGCGTCTTGCCCTAGCGGCCCGATCGGGTCACGGTAGACACCTGACATGTCGGCTAAGTATCCAATGCGGATCTCATTGTCAGAAATACCCTCGTTCGCAGCGACGCCTGGCATGTAGCTCGCTAGTAGAACCGCTGAAGATAGGGTGGAAATAGCAAAATGGCGTGATAGTCGCATAGCGTTTTACCTATGTGTTGTTGTTATTGGATAAGCCTTAAGTACGCTTTAGTGCATGTCTTTCTCCATAGTAGGAGTAAACACCTTTCGCCTGTTTACCTATCAAGCCAGATTTTTTGCAATTCGTGCCATTCGCTGCTGACACCCGAGGGAATCTTCGCGCATTAGTCGATACTTGCGCTTAGCGTTACAATGGCGTTTTTGCTTTTTCGACGTTTTTACTTTCTCGACAAAGGAGTGACGCTTGGCTTCATCGACTGTCGATAGTTTTTTACCTGAAGCGCTTCAGTTTCGTTCTCCTTCACCGCTGGTGGATATCGGCGCTAATTTGACGCACGAGAGCTTTGATCGCGATCTTGACGATGTTATTGCGCGCGCTCAGGCGGCACAGGTCAAAACGCTGATTGTGACCGGCACAGACTTGGCCCATGCCGAGCAGGCGGTAAACCTTGCGAAGCAATACCCAGGCTTGTATGCAACGGCGGGCGTTCACCCGCACGATGCCAGCGGCTGGAGTACAGAACTGGCGCACAAGATGAAGGCGCTACATGCGTTACCCCAGGTCGTTGCAGTGGGCGAGTGCGGGCTGGATTTTAATCGCAACTTTTCCACACCAACCGAACAAGAGCATGCGTTTGAAGCGCAGCTGGCGCTGGCCGTGGAAAGTGGCCTGCCGCTTTTTTTACACGAGCGTGATGCAGGCGTGCGAATGCGCGAAATACTCACCGCTTGGCGCGATGATATCAGCGACGCTGTCGTGCACTGTTTTACCGCTGACCGCGATACGCTGCACGGCTATCTTAACCTGGATATGCATATTGGCCTGACCGGCTGGATCTGCGACGAGCGTCGCGGCCATCATTTGCGCCCGCTGGTTAATGATATTCCTCTGGAGCGCTTGATGGTGGAAACCGACTGCCCTTACCTGCTGCCCCGCAACCTGCCCGCTAAGCTAAAGGGACGCCGCCATGAGCCAGCGCTTCTACCGTGGATCGTAAAAGAAATTGCCGAGTGGCGCGGCATCAGCGAAGCTGAACTAGGCAGTGCCACGACACGAACTGCACAGCGTTTTTTCCGTCTGCCCACAGAATATTGAAAGGAGTACGAGCGTGGCCGATTACCCAGGATTTATTGCCATTGAAACGGGCGAAGACGATGGCCTTCCCCTTGCCATTGCTTGGTCACTACCCGACGGGCGCGTTAAAGAAACCTTGATTCAACCAGACGACAGCTGGATCAAGGAAGATACCAATGCCATGGGCGCTTATAGCATCGAGGAGCTTGAGAGCCTGGGCGTTAGCCCGCTTGAAGTGATTCGCGAGCTTGAGAACGATCATTTTTCGGCGACGCTTTACACAAGCGATAACGGCGATGAAGAAGCCGCACTTGCACGGCTGTTTGATACTTACGGGCTGGACCCATTTGTCGAGCTAGCCCCTGCCCCGGTGCTCTACCCCTCACTTGAGCCGGGCGAATGGCACCGCCAACGACGCGAGACCTTCAGCGAGCTGGGCTTGGAGCCCATGCGTCCAGAGCATGAGCTTGAAGTCATGCTTTCCTTGCACCAGCGGTTGACCGATACGGATTAAGCATTAACGGCCACAGGCGTTTGATCCAGAACCGCCTGGCCTTGAGCAATCGCAGCGGCAAGTGACTCTTCGCGCTGATAAAAAGACGTCAACGCCACGTAAAGGGCGTTGGCGCGCGTGGGCAGGCCTTCCTGTAAATAGCGCTGTTTTCGGGCGTTTACCTTCTCGGCAAATGCGGCACGATCCACTTCAACATCGCCCCCCAGGTTGTCCACGCTGACATGAAAGGTACGCCCACACGCTTCAGCAAACAGTGATTCCAACGCCTGAGGGGAAATTTCGGCTTGCTCAAAAGCGCTTTGCTCCTGGGCATTGCGCCCATCGGGCAAATACCAGTAGCCATAGTCTTCCAGCTGACGGCGCTTGGCACCTGCAATACACCAGTGGCTCATTTCATGCAGGGCGCTGGCGTAAAATCCCCGTGCAAAGATGATTTGATGATAAGGCGTTTGTTCATCAGCAGGCCGATAAAGTGGTTCATCCTTACCGCGCACTAACCGGGTTTGGTAGCGCGGCATAAAAATGCCATCAAAGAGTGCCGTAATGTCTTCAAGCAACCACTTGTCTTGTGTGTGAACCACAATATCCTCGTTATTTAAGCCCTTTTTGCCTAGTATAACGGCCCTCGTTAGGTAGGCTGAAGTCTAAACGGCAAAAACCAGCGAGTCCTGCTAATCTAGCGACGTTTTATAGCTTACTTTACTGACGGAGAGCCTTTCCTTGGCCCGCTTTGCTAACGACATCAAAACTACCTATTGGCCCGAAACCCGCGCCTTGATTGCCTTGGCGCTGCCCATTTGTGGCGCGCAGCTCGCCCAGGCGGGCATGGGGGTAGTCGATGTCATGATGACGGGACGCTTTAATGCTACGTCGCTGGCGGCGGTATCCGTGGGTACAAGCTTATGGGCACCGTTGATGTTATTCATGACGGGTACGCTCATGGGGCTTACGCCGATTGTGGCGTATCACCTCGGCGGGCAGCGCAACGATGCCATTCGCCCGGCGGTGCATCAGGGATTATGGGTGGCTTTAGTACTGGGCATTATCGCCGCGATTCTGCTTAGAACCAGCGTTATGCCCATTTTCGAACTAATGGATGTACCGGCTCAAGTCGCGCAGGATTCAGCGGCCTACCTTTCCGCTGTGGCCTTTGGCATGCCCGGCATCGCGCTTTTTCAGGCGTTACGTGCTTTTTCAGACGGCATGAATCATACGCGGCCATCACTGTGGATCAGTGTTATTGGCCTTCTTGTGAATATTCCAGCTAACTATTTGCTGATTTACGGCGGCGATGGTCTGGTTGACCTGCTGGGCAGCGGCGTGCCTGTTAGCCTGCAGCAAATACCGGCTATGGGCGCCTTTGGCTGTGGTATCGCGACCGCAATCTCCATGTGGACCATGATGTTCACCATGCTGCTGTATACCCGCCGTGGACGTGCTTATAAAAACGTGTCGCTATGGCATCGCTTTACTCCACCTCAGTTGGCAGGCATTAAAGAGCTTATCTTTGTGGGCATGCCGATTGGCGTGGCCATTTTTGTTGAGGTGACTCTTTTCACCTTAATCGCCCTATTTGTCGCAAGCTTAGGAGAGGTAACCGTAGGGGCTCACCAAATCGCGCTAAGCTACACCTCTATCCTGTTTATGTTGCCGCTGTCGCTGAGTATGGCGCTAACAGTACGAGTGGGTAATACACTGGGCAGGCATCGCCCGTTTCTGGCGCGCCAGGTCGCGTGGAATGGCGTTGTGGTAAGCGTGCTCATTGCAGCCTTCAACAGCCTCTTTTTGTGGGTAACGGCAAAGCCGGTGATTGCTTTGTATACCTCGAACTCAGAGATACAGGCGCTTGCGCTTTCCATCGTGGCGTTAGCGGTTATCTTCCAGCTGTCGGATTCCCTGCAGGTGAACCTTGCAGGCGCGCTACGGGGTTATAAAGATACCCGTATCGTCATGGTCATCACGGTGCTTTCCTATTGGATCGTGGGCCTAGGCGGCGGCCACTGGCTGGGTGCTCATGGCATCAACGGTGTGTCTGAACCGCTCGGGGTTCACGGGTACTGGATCGGTTTGATTGCCGGGTTAAGTACCGCAACGGTTCTACTCGGCTGGCGTTTAAAATGGATCAGTCGACAGGAGTAAATCATGCCTCACTGGATGAGGACTCGGTATTGGCTGGCGCTATGTGTAAGCCTGCTGCTGGCAGGCTGTCAGGGCAAGGACGCCGAGCAGCCATGGATAGCCTATCATCAGCAGCTTGCCGAAGACCTGTCCTCTAAAGCAATTGAACGCACGGAAATACCCAATATCGGCGCGTTTCCTGAACGCCGGGAGCGGTTGATTCCGGTCGCAGAAACCCGTGATGGCATGTTAAACATCTACGCACTGCGCGAGTGCCAGATCACCTCTCTCATTGCCGCGCGTAATAATCAGCTAGGCCGTGTGGCGCCGCCAAGCCAGCACTGGTTATATGAACGCGAGCTATGGCAACGTCTAGATGCATGCTGGGAAAGCGATATTCCTGATCACTTAGGTGAAAAAGATAGAGAGCGCCTTGAGCAGCTGACCCTCCTCAAAACAGCTCAGCTGCCCGCCGTTAGTTGGAACGCAATTTTTGATTCTGAGGAGTGGATTAATAGCTTTTCACGGGCCAGCCATCCACTGGTGATTAGCGGCCTTCCCAACTTTGATAAACAGTTTGCCGCGGTTGATTATTTACAGCAGATGGTAGATAGCCAGTTTAGCCAAGCCTGGCAGCAGGACTCCTCTCGGCTTGAAAACCATCTTAAGCATTTACAAGAACGCTCTTTGACCGCCGAAATTTTGCGCACGCTGTTGCTGGCCGCGCAAAGCTTACAAGATGCTAACCAGTTTTTAATTCAACATGAGTCAACCAATGATACGTGCTTAACGCCGTGGGACGACATGCAAACGCTCGACAGCTTTGAAGACAGCGCGCGACAATGGCTAACGGCTATTAATACACTCATCACCAGCCAGCCTGTCGAGCCACCTGACGCTATAAAGTCTTATCAGGCTCAGTGGCTCTCGCTTAGCCATCCCCAGACTCCCTGGCAGCAGTACCTTAAGGCCAGAGAACAACATCAAATGCTTAGAGATAAGCACCCCGTGTGCGTAAACGATTAAATTATTCGATTTCCTCTTAACCTAGCGGTCAACCTGTGCTATTGGTGAACTATGCGGTAAGCATCTTATTGTTTGTCAATGTCGTGACCACGCAGCACAAGGAGGGACATCATGGGCGTATCCCAGTCACCCCGCTCTGCCCAGGTCATTGACCTGGCTACCGCGCGTCAGCGTCAGCAGGCGCAAAAAAGCTTGGTTCGTTTGGCTCCCGAGTTAGATGGCTTGGAAATGGTCTATCAACTCGCGGGAAGCCCCGATGCCTTTTATGGCATGCCTATCTTAGCCTGGGGGTTAAGAGAAGATGGCAATGTCGTGGGATTAGTGCCATGGATGGAAACGCTCACCGCCTGCCAAGAGGTCAATAGTCAGGAAAACGGCTATTTTATTGGCTATCGTGACCCTGAAACGGAAGAGATCTTCGATTCCCCTCCTGATCATAAATATTATGAGCTGACGGCTGCCGCGGATTACTTTGAGTATGAGGCGTCTGGAGACGTCACGCTTATCCAGCAACTCCCCGATACGTTGGGCACCCATGCCCTATGTATGAATCACCCCAATGCTCCATGGCATATAAAGCCTGTTTATGGGTGGCGCTTATACAGCGACGGTTCCGTTGATGCCTTATTAGCCGATGAGCAAAAGGCGACGATGACGCCAATTCTATTGGGCGATAACTGCCTTTATTGCGCCCGCGCCCACCACCAAAGCGTATATTTTTTTCAACGCCACATCGCCAACCGCATTCTTGAAGAAGATCCTGCGACCCTTGAAGCGTTAGCGATGATGGTGATTCCTGAGGAGTAAACCGTCTGTTTGACAGACATATCGAGTAAGGAGCCGTGCGAGGTTATTCGCCATTAGTCGATTCTTGCCTCGCACAGGCTGCACATCATTAAGCTAAACGTATAAAGTAAATATAGTTATCAGTTGTCTCACTGCTCTGCACCAGTTCATGACCTAAAAACTGGCAAAATTTGGGGACATCGCGCGTAGTAGCCGGATCGGTTGCAACGACCTTGAGTATTTGTCCTGAACCCATGTCTCTTACCTTGTTATGCATCAGCATAATCGGCTCAGGGCAATACAGACCGGTAGTGTCCAGCAGCGTGTCATGATGGGGTGAGGCTTCGATATTGTCAGCCATTCATATCCTCGGTTTAGGAAGTAGATAGCATGATTAAAGTTATCATCGAACGGCGTATTATGCCCGGCCTGGAAGATGAGTATGAGCACGCAGCACGAGAAGCCATGCGTGTCTCTCTTGGCGTTAGGGGCTTTGTCAGCGGCGAAACGCTGGTACAACAAGGCCATTCCGATCGTCGTTTGATGATTACCAAGTGGCGCGACTTACGCGCCTGGAAAGAATGGCACGCCAGTGAAGCACGCGCCACTGCCATGCAGAATATCTTACCGCTCTTAACAGAAGACGAGACCGTCCGTATCTACGAAGCGGGCTACTAATGGGCTAGCCTTACGTGCACAGTCACTTCTTCTCTGTCGTGATAAAGATGCCGGCAGGTAACCGTCGCACGGACGCCGGCACTTTCCAGAGCATCGTCTAGCTTTGACAGGCAGCGGTTTACTTCATCCCAACGCTTTTTCATGGGCAGCTTCAGATTGAAAATGGCCTCACGGCACCATTTGCGTGTTAGCCAGCGCTCCACCATGGCGAGCACGCGCACAGGCTTATCGACGATGTCGCACACCAACCAGTCCAGACGCTGAGGCGGCTCCCACGTAAAGCCATCTTCTTTTAGATGATCAATCTGACCGGTGGCCATCAGTTGCTTATCCATCGGGCCGTTATCGATGGCATATACATACATACCGCGCTGTACCAACTGCCATGTCCAGCCACCCGGTGCAGCGCCCAAATCGGCAGCCTGCATATGATCGCCCAGGCGCTCATCCCACTCTTCACGGGGAATAAATTCGTGCCATGCCTCTTCAAGCTTAAGCGTAGAGCGACTTGGCGCACGCGTTGGAAAGCGCAACCGGCGAATACCGTTAAGCAGCTCACTGCGATTACCGGGGAAACTCATACCCAGCTGAACACGATCACCATCGGTCCAGAAGATATGTAGCCGACGTCCACCCGCCTTGCCGCGTAGCGCGCCGCGTTTTTTCAGCATGCTTTGCAGCGGCTTAGTAAGGGCCTTAATAAGCCCCGCCAATGCTTTACCATCATTGGTATCGGGCGTTTCATGCCAGATTTCTTCAAAGCTCCAGCGACTGGCTTTTACCTGATCTAAAATAGCGGTCAGCCGGTCATCGCGCGACAAAGTAAGCGCCGGTAAGGCGGCTAAACTTTGGCGAGCAAAGATAAGCTTCTTAAACGCGGCCTGGCGGTGTAAATCATTAACGGGCTCATCGTCGGTGCGCGTTAGGCTAACCCACCCTTCCCCGTAAGCAGGTTCACAGGTGACATCCTCAAGCTCTGCATGATGCTGCATCTCAGCCAACGCGTCATGTTCAAAGCCAGGACGGCAGTAGACTAACCACGACGTAGGTACCGTTTCACTCACCACTTCACCTCTATTTGCGTCCATCACTCAAAAGCGATAGCCGTTTGATGTAGTCATTGGGGACGCATCATAGCATTAACACGCGCGATTT
>NZ_JBQSWC010000019.1:0-87088 GCF_052376775.1 Halomonas sp. AOP43-A1-21
CCACTCCGGGGATATAGGCTGATACCCTTCGGCTGCCAGGCAAGCGAGCATCATGGCGCGCTGCGGCCCCTTGATGCGCTGCCAGTCCAGTGAATAGCGGTTGCGCCCCCTTTCATCGACGGATACATCTACCGCCGATTCGGTAATGCGACACGCCTCAGTGCCACCCTGCAACTGGATAGTGCCCGCATGGTGCATGGCAAAATACCAGTCCAATGCGACGGCCAGCATCGGGCGCAGCTCCTGGGGGTGTGGATCACTAAACAGAACGGGGGTAGCGTGCTGGCTGATCGTGTCGGTCATTTCCTCGACCAACACCTGCCAACCCTGTTTAACAGCGTCCGCGACCTCTTGTGCCAGTCGCTTGCGCCAGGTAAAGACATTGCCCTCGACACGCTCCATGCTTGCCACCACCAGCATGGAGCCATCGTACACGCAGCGTAATTTCACACGCTCGGTAGACAGCAGGGATACGGCAAGTATGCGTTGCGCGGTTATCTGAGACATAAAAAATGGCCACCCTAAGAAGGTATGGCCATTGTAACAATATGTAACCTGTTGGGTAATTATATTACCTAGAAAGCAAACTCCGGGCGCCTTCCATATCGTCGCGCGCCATCAGCCATTCTGACACCAGCCACTCACCTTCACCCGCCTGAATCAGACCAATAGCCGGGGAAGCAAGCTCTCCAATGCCAGACACCTGTAGCAAGTGGCTACCCTCATATTCGTAAGCCCCCGTACCCGTATAGGCTTGCAGGTACTCATACACAGTAGCACCGTAGCTGTAACCATGGTGGTGGAATAGGCCGTCAAAGTAGATGGCCACCTCCTTTGCTGCATCAGTACTGCCGGGCTCGCAATCGCATTCGTCAATCATTGTGTAGAGGCGGCGAGCCAACACGTCATCGCTCGGCATAGCGGCGACAAAAGCGCGCAAACCCTGGTCGGTCATAGGCACCGCTGGCGCCTGAGAAGGCTGCGCTACGGCATGAATTGAAACCAAACCCGCGAGGACGACTGAGGCCCATAATAGTTGCTTCATGGGTAATATATCCTGTAGTGAGAAATTATACCGTTTTCTTCTTTACCAGCCATGAGAATACTGCCTCACTTCCTCATGAGACAACCCAAGGCGTTTTTTATAACGTGATAACACAGGCTCCACCCCCGCATGCTGGCTTTTGAAAGGCCTCACAATCAGCGCGCTTTCATACAAAAAACCGGAATCCCCGCACTCCTTAGCCCCGTTAAGCGCCTCTTCAAAGCACGGCACCAACTGATCCCCTTGCGCCACAAGCGGCTCCTGGGTAGTCACTTCACACCACGCCCTCTCAAGCGTTCCACTGCCATCATCGAAATAGGCAATGCCAAGTATCTGCCAACGCAGAGGTGTGGCGATAACGGCGTCATACAGGACGTGGGGGCCAATTTCACGCGGCAGATTTGCCATGAACCCCCACTCACGGAACCCGGATTCTTTGCGCACCTGGTAAAACGAGCGCCCATACAGGCGTAGGGCGCGCCTTTCAGAATCACGACGCATAGCAGGCTCCTAATCATTCAACGCGATATTACATTGAATGAAATATAGCCCGCAATGCAGTTTTTTAAAGTCTGCGGTAACAGATTGCTTTTGCTAGCTTTCTCTTTACATCGCCGCCAGCCCCGCCGCAGGGCATGATTGCTTAGCATCATCATGCTGTGCGGTAAGCATCAAATATCTTCTACACCGATAGAGCACGTCTTTGCACAGCAGGCCCGTGGAGCCGGAAAGCGATTGTATGGCACGCAGCACCATATCGGCGCGCGCGGATACGGAGGTGGTATAACGACGCAAGCGACGCATCACTACGGCGAGCTTGACCTTGTAATGGCGGAAGCTTTTAAGCAGCACGTCCTCAAACGCAATGACGGCGTTCAGCACTTCGATGCTATCCCTGCATGCCAAAATAGGATTGGCACACTCAGCAAATAGGCTGGGGCGCTCCTTGACAGGTTCCAGTCCGCTCAGGATTTCAATGGAGCTTTGACCGTAATGTGTCTTTTGCTCGGTTACTTGCGTCATATTCCCATTCTCCCCTGATTTTTTTTATCGTACCGGTCTAAGCCTTTTGTACGAGGGACGGAATGCTATATGTAAGAAGTCGCTTGTAAAAGCAAAAAACACTCGAAAAGGCCACTTGTAGCAAATGTCTTACACGGTAATGGCAAATCTCTTACAAACCAAAGTAGCATTTGGCTATAAAACCAAAGCGAATAAAGAGATTAATTCTTATAACGATAGTGGCCATAAGATTATGCAAAATGGCCTGATCTTGTAAAACAACCGTTTTAAATTCAAGGTTACGGTTGTAATCTTGAGTTTTTAATAATCCATTAACGGGCTAACGATATGGGTGCTGGATGGCCGAAAATTCCCCTGCACCATGACGAACTGGTTGCCGGTGGCACATTTCCTGTCTGTTTCTTATAGGGTGCTTGCGATAACGGTATAAGGCGTTTGTAGGACGACAGACCGACCGAAGCTGGCCAGGGGAGGTTGGTCGAATTGAGCAAGTGCGATATTCCCGCCACGCCCAATCGTAGGACAGGCACTGCAACTACGACTAATGTATAAGCTGGCGCTAAGGTCGCTGAAAAGTTATCCACGTTTTTATTCAGTTGGGTGCGATATTCCCACCACGCTTATCAACGGCAGTGCGATATTCCCGCCACGTTATGGGGCCAGGGTGCGATATTCCCACCACGTCAATACGATACTCCCACCACGCTTTTGCGATATTCCCACCACGTCAATACGATACTCCCACCACATTTCGTCTGTGGATTATCGCTAAGAGCCTATAAAAAATAAGGGCTTGCAGATTTGATCCACAAGCCCATAACCAAAGTACTATAACCGTCTTTTAACCAAACTACTTTAACCGTTTAGGGCGTTTCTGGGTTTCCTTTGTGATCCACTTGACCCGGATCGTGTCATTGCCAGGCACATAGTCCCACTCCAGATCAACGCCATGGCGCTCACACACCTCAGCCAACCGGCGCAGCGCTTTTTTAAGGTCATTGCGGAAAAACCGCAGCTCTTTAGTATTGGAGCCACACAACTCATACAGTGTAGCAACACCTATGGGCAACGGCTCACGGTGACTGCGATAAAAACTATGTAACCACTGCGCTAGCGAAGCACGGCCAAGCTCGTTGCGTATCTCCCAGTCGACCCACGTATAACCGTCACCGAACAATGCTTTCAACTTGGGTGCCAACCTCAGCTTCCATAGTTCGCCGCTAGCCATCCTCTCAGCCTCTTGTAGCAGCGCGCCAAAGAATATGGCCTTAGACCCCGGTTTAGTAGGCAACACGTCTACACGGGTAAATGCGAGGCGCTGGAGACGTTCTTTCAATGCCTTATGGCTCTGACCGCTATTAGGCAGGCCTGCCAAGCGCAAAAGCTCATTGCTCGATACCTCAACGGTTGCCCCTATCGGTTGCTCACGAAACACCTGGAGAACGGCCATCCATACATCAAAGTCGCGCTGATCCAGGTCTTCACCGTTGTAATAAATCTCTTCACCGCCCAGCGAGGCAATCAGCGTTTGCTGGTGGATCAGTCTCGACCCTGCTTTGCCGCCCATTGCGCCTTTGAAAAGAGCGCAGCGAACCATGGCATTCGGTGCGGCACGCTTACCGTCCGGCCAAAAGTCCATTTGCTGTGTGCCCAGCGCAGCCAGTGATTCTATCTCTTGCTGTTTTTGTAGCTCACCAAGCCTTTGAGCTGCATCCATTTCGTGCTCCCAGTTAGTGCGTATGTGGTGGGAATATCGCAGTTGGAAAGTGTCGCCCCATATTGCATCCTTTGCAATACCTTAGCGCCGGTTATGCCTCAGCCAGGCGCGCCAGCTCCATCAGATAATCGTTTTCAGCATCGCTTGCCAGGGTAGCAATCGTATCCGCAGGGATCATATCAGCTAGCATGGCCATTGCGTAAACGTCTGCCCAGTCAGGAGACTTAATACCCATGCTGCGCATTTCCTCTTTAGTGCGCATCATGTACTGGCCACGCTCATTGATTTTGTAGGGTATGCGGCTGGCCTGCTCGATGACCTTGGTGGAGCCGTCAAACCGCACGCGCTCTTCCATGATGGCCTCTTTGAGGGTCACGTATGCCATGGCCCGCTGGTTGCCGAAACGACGCTTGTGCGACTGCGCATGACACGGTACGCCCCACATAATGCGCTGCACGTTACCGCCCAACTCTTCGGCCTCCTGAGCCGTTGTCAGGCCGATGCCGATGCTATCTATAGCAATCGTGGCATTAGGGTAGTGATCGGCCATCCTGACCAGCTCACGACCGAAGGCCTTGGGCGTCATGGTGGACGGCATTTCACGTACTTCTACCGGCTCGATGCAGCGTTCCTCTTGCGTCACCCCGGACACCTTGAAAACGCCCACGACCGAGCTGTCGCGCTCAACGCCACCGCCAACGTCCGCCACAATCACGTAGCCCCACGGGCCTTTATGCTCCACCTGAGTACGCTGCGAACGCTGCGCTGCCAGGCGTGTTATCAAGAAGCCTTCAAGCTGGTCTGAGAACTGGCCCAGCACCTTGATCTGATATTCAGGGGAATCAACGCCGCCGTAGCTTTTGACGTACTCACGCAATGCCTGGGCGCTTACGAACGGGCTTTCCTCGCTATTGAGGATGAACGACACATAACCAGGCTCGTTAATGTCGTCAAAATTCTTCTTTTTGAGTATGTGGTGGGATTCGTAGAAGTGACCGCTGTTGCGAGTGGGCTGGCTGAACATCAGCAGCTTGTTGTTCTCTTCGGACAGGGCGCCGCGTATAACGGACAGTACCGCGTCGTCCACACCGGACGCTTCATCGACTAGGAAAATCAGGTTTTTATTGTGCGCACCTGCAATGCCTTCGGGCTTATCCTTGGGCACCGTCTTACCGGCCACGTACCAGCTTTTCTTGAACTCATTGCAGTAGAAAAGCTCGCTGGTGACAGTGAAGTAACGCCTTAACCAGGGGAAGCGCTTGCAGACTTGCTGCCAGCTATCCGTGACGTACTTGAAGATTACCCGGCGCACCTGGTCGATGTTGTTCGCCGTGATGATCATTTCGGGCTTAACGTGGCATAGCATCGTGTGCATAGCCAAAGTGCCCGCAATAAACGACTTACCCGTACCGTGGCCAGACGACACCGATACGCGCGCGCCCTTGCGATCCATCGCCTGCAAAATGCGCCGCTGTTGCCGGGAAGGCTTTACGCCCATGACCTCTATGGCGAATTTGACGCGGTTATTACGATACTTGAGCGCCAGCTTTTGCCAACGATAGTCATGGATGATTGAGCGCTTACGTGTGGCCATTACAACCTGATTTCCTTTAACACTTGGCTATCAGGTATCGGAAGGTGCCGCCGCTTTAGAATGCTTACTACCCATTGATTGGCCGCCCTACGGCCTTCATTCTGGCGTAGGTGGTCTACATCGGTGCTTTCCATGATAGTCAGCCAACGGCCAGCGTAGTGGCTGGTGAGCCAATCGTGGCCAGTGGAAGGGATCGCGCGCAGGACGGCCAGCAAAAAGCGTAGATCGTCGTTAAGCGGCTCCATGCCATGCCGCTCAAGATATGCGCGAAGCTGCGAGGATTGAGACTGGCGGCGCATTTCTTACCCAATAAGTAAAGAATGAGCCTAGATTGTACCTCACAGGTAAGGATAAGGGCATGAAAAAGCCAAGCACCGCCACACCTTGATTATTGCTGCAAGAATCCCCGTTAAGGGGCTACGTCGCGAACGACTTTTCATGCCAGAGGCGTCTATTTCAACGCCCCTGGTTAAGCCGCCTATACGGCGGTACCAACAATATGCGGCGAAGCCACCATTAAACGTCAGATAAAGCCGCTAAATCCTCAGCGTTCCTTGCTGAAAGCTCAGCACCAATAGCCGCTAAATGGCTAACACGGCTGCCGGTACTTGAGTCGCGCATAATGCACTCAAATAGCGCCTGTAACTGTTCCAACGTCGCTTGGTGAACCTCTAAAGCGTCAAGTAATGACTCCATGCCAGCATCCTTATAATGTGTTAAAAAACAGCAATATGGATGCGGCGGGGCTTGGCGGCGCATAGGATACCTTGCACGGTTACATAAGGAAAGGGTGAACAAGCAAGGGAAGGGCGATCTACTGCCTTTTGCGAGCCTCGAAGCGCTTGAGCACGTCGCTAAAGTCACGGGGTGGGGTACCTGGCTTCTCAGGGGCCGGTGGGGCAGGCAATAACAGCATACTCTCGCGTAGCTGCTTCACCTCAGACTCCAATCCTTCCAAGCGTGCCGCCTGCTGGCGGTTTAGCTCTACCAGCTCGGCCAGCAGGGTAAGAGTGTCGGGTGTCGGGCTTAACTCAGCCTGGGGGCTGCCAATGGGTGTCGGGGGCTGTAGGGCGGCATCCGGCTTGTTAGGTGGCTCGTCATACACGCGGATCATTTCAGACAAGTCAATAACGCGCTGGCCTTTGCCATCCAGCCCAGCAGTGACGCGCCCCTTTTCTACCGCTTCGTAGAGCGTAGAGCGATGCAGGCCATAGAGTTTAGCCATACGGCCAATGGTCAATTTCTGCATGTAGGGCGCTGCCGGGTTGTGTTGGGTAGGGTAAGTGTAGGGTAGTCCGTTTTACCCTTTCAGCGTAAGGCTGAATTTAACAAAAAGCCCGCTCGATGGCGGGCATTGGGCTGGCAGGGCGGCTTTACCTCCCTTTCAGCTCCTTGTTGGCGTTACGACCGGCCCACCAAGTCAGGCCAGCAACGGGGGCAATTAGAATTAATGCGATCAGTAGGTTATCCATTGGATTCATTCTCCTTGGCTGCAAGCTCAGCACGCTTGAGAACAGTATAGATCAAGTTCCCTGCATTATATGCGATGACCAGCAATCCTGCCGGAATGCTCAGCTTCCCGCCCACCAGCATGGCGATGGCGGCGCCGGTTATCATAGCCATGGATAGCGTAGAAGCGCACTCTAGCGCGATCTTGTTACGGTAATGCTCGTAGGTCATTGCAGGCCACCCCGACCAGCTGTTGCGGTTCTTATTTCCATGCGTTAACGCCTTGTGTTGGACTTGGATTTACTTAGCAAATTGGTCATCAAGCGGGTTATGCTCAGGGTTGACCCGATCTATGGCAGCGCCAAGCGCAGCAAAGGCGTGCTGATACTTTTTGTAGGTCTTGCCGTTGGAGTAATGCAGGTCGTGATCCTCCAGGCTGCGCACAACAACCAGTAGCGTCTCCGGTTCGCCATCGCGCGTGATAACGTTGATACCGTCGATTAGCTTTTCCTTGTAAATTCGCCAGTATATTTCGGAATCAAAAGCCTCAGCGTCGTGTCTGATTTTAGCCATGCTAATTACTCTGCGCCTTTGGGCGTGCTTTCACCCAGATTGAGTTTAACGCCATTGCCTACGCGAAGGCCGTCTTGCCAGCCCTCCTGGCCAACCGTGGCCGGGTAGCTTTCCAGTAGCGCACCGCACCCATCCAGCATCTTGAGCCGTGTCGCGATTGCCGACACCATGCCGTCAAAAAAGGCTTGGGGCTGCGTTCCAAACTGGTACGCTTGGTTATCCACTATCGTTTTGGCGCGGCTCAGGTAAGTGTCATGCAAAGCGTTGGCACCGTCGTGTAGGCCAGCGATCCATGCGTCACTTAGCTTGTGATCCAGCTCATTCATGCCCGAAGTGACGTAAGGGCAGTCAGATATACCGGCATAGCCAGCAGCCTTGACGCCTTCCTGATAAGCCCGGTCGATCTGATTGTCAGACGGCGGCACTAGGCCGCGCTTGGATGCGTACTCATACGCCGCCTGAAACAGCTCAGGGTTATCGTTGCGCCAGCGGTACATGGTTGACCGGGGCTTGTTGACGCTAGTACCAATGGCAGCCATTTGTTCAGCCGTAAGGTTCACTTGTTCTTTACTCCCCGCATAACGTAGACCACATAACCAAAGATAGGGTACCCAGCAGCAACCGCCGCGCGCTTGGCCTCTATTTCCGCCTCAAGCTCAGACAGCCGTTCTGAGAAGTGATAAAAGTATTCATCCGCTGCAATGTAGCGCTTGCGCACCACCAGCTTAACCGTGATGACGTGCTTGTTCGGCTCAGGCTGATAGCGAGTAGCAGGGCGGCGAGTGCGCTTGCCAGGGGAGCGCTTAGCGTTAAATTCGTCTAGCTCGCGCTGCATACGCCGGGCGAAGTCATTAGAGCTGTTCATTCACAGAGCCCTCTTCGCCAAGTTCAATCGTTTCTAAATGAGGCTTAGCTGGCAGCGCTCGCTTTTCATTTGCCTTGAGGTACCGCTCGCCACGGGCAGTGAGATGTTCGCGCTCAGTGATTGTTATCTGAATCATGCACAATGGAGCAGGAACATCGCTTCCCAGACTCCTTTCAATCAACATAACCTGCTGAATAACACACTTTTTATTATTTTTACTGGTCATCGCCTTAGCTTGAGACGATATGCGCGCAATACTCATGGCGGTCTTGCCTTCACTATCCTTCTGGGGCACATAAAGGCCCAGAGAACCTGGCTCTTGCTTGCAAAGCACCCTGAGTGGGACTGACTCTAATTCGATGTGCGTGCTTCTGGATGCAATCATATATTTCTCTTGTACGTGTTTTCGATGATTCCCATAATAGGAATATATTACACCGGATGCAATGCGTTGGGCCATAAAAAAGCCGCTGGATTAGCGGCCTATTCGTAAGTCATTGATTTATTTAACATAATCTATCTTATGCGCACTCATACGGCAGGCTTTACGAATGCGCTACTGGCGTCGTAACCCTCGCCACGCTCCAGCTTGGCTCGGGCCTTTTTGAGCGCTTCACTCTCGCTGCGGGCCTTGAGTGTGAATATCGGGTAGACCACCGCGCCCGCCTCATGGTCGCCAGGGTGCGTCTGCTCGATGTTGGTCGCGCCTACACGCCATGAAGTGGATCGGCGCGGCGCGGCCTTGAGCATGACGTAGCCCTTGCCATCGCACTTGAAGCAAACGCCACCCTTGATGTGACTGTAGGCGTCAATATGGCCCTTGCCACCAGCACACCGGGGGCAGTCGGCCTTATGCAGTTTCGTGCCGGGCATTTGCCGCTTCCTCTTCCGCCTTCATTTCCGCTTTAACCGATTGCACGGTACTGGGGCTTGCATCGGCTAACGCTGCCGTCTTGCGCACCGAAAAGCCAGCCCCCAGCAGGTCGCGTACCTTCTGGCGCTTAACCGTGTCTTTGGCACGGCCCTTAAATTTGCCTTCACCCTTGGCCTTCTCGATGCCTTGCTGCTGACGTTCACGGCGCTGCTCATAGTCCTTGCGCGCCATGGCCGCCATTACGTCCAACATCATTCTATTTACAGCGTCTAGTATTCGTCCTGTTAAATCGTCCTGGTTGCTTGCGCCCATTGCCGCGTGGCTAGTGGGCAGGTCAACAGAAACAATCCGTAAGCCCTTATTCTCAATATCACGATACAAGCTACTCCACTCCTTTTGGGGGAGTCGTGATAATCGGTCAACACTCTCAATCAGGATAATATCGCCCTGGTGGGCATCATTCAGTAGGCGGCGAAGCTCTGCGCGGTCAGTCGACGCGCCGCTAACGTTCTCGATGTAACGGCTAGCCACCTTCTGCCCGTGTTGGGCGGCGAAGTCATCAAGCGTCTTAGATGCCCGCGTCGGGTCTTGGTCAGCAGTGGATGCTCTCAGGTAGGCGCGAACAAACATGGAATACCTCAAGTGTGTGGTTTTGATGTATTGCATAATAGGCGTGTGGTTTAGAGTCCGTCAACCTATAAAAAAGTACGGCTTGACGTTTAGCCAAGCCGTACTGCATTGCGTGCGCCCTATTTGATATACCCAAAAGGCTAACTTAGCTGCTGATACTCCTGCCAGCTAATCATCTTGCCAACCGCCGTTACATTCCGGCCAGTACCCAGCCACGACAGGGAGCGCAACTGCATCACGCCATCCGGCTCGCCATCCTTTTCCACGATCACGCGCTTAGCGGGTAGGCCTGGCACCAGTTGAAACTCTCCATCATCGTAAAACGCAACGTACTCTGTGATATAGCGCGGCGCCAAAAACTCCACCACTACTCCCAGTAGCGCCTTACCCTGCTCAACCAGCCCTTTGATCTTCATGGCTATACCCCCTGCTTCTCGGCTTCTTTCGCCGCGTGAATTTCCTCAACCTCCTGCTGCCGGTTGGCAAGCCACTCGTCCTCGTCGGCCATTTCCTGCTCATACTCTGCCGACAGCGCTTCCAGCTCTTCATCGGTCATGCCGCCTTCCGGCTCTGGCGG
The DNA here is from genome assembly GCF_052376775.1 of Halomonas sp. AOP43-A1-21. Taxonomy (NCBI): domain Bacteria; kingdom Pseudomonadati; phylum Pseudomonadota; class Gammaproteobacteria; order Oceanospirillales; family Halomonadaceae; genus Halomonas; species Halomonas sp. AOP43-A1-21. Next base: position 10,348 of record NZ_JBQSWC010000019.1, read on the forward strand.
CTCAATCAGCGCCAGCTCGGAGCGAATCTTTTGTTGCAGCGTGAAAGGCAGCTCCAGGCCGTGCTTCTCAATTTCCCAGCCCGTATCAATCGAACTCCAGCCTTCATCCTCGGCCTTTTGCAGAATCTCGCCACGCAGCGCCACCGCTTCATCGGCGGTAAGGCTGATACGGCGGCTCAGCTGGTCATGCACCTGCTGCAACCAGGCAAGGCGGCGGGTAAGTCGATCCTCCTGGGCCTCAAAGTCGGGCTTGACGCGCTTCTCAATCGTTTCGCCGCCCATCGGGTTGTTTTTTTCAGTAACCTCAACCAGGTCGTAATCGTCAGGCGTTATCTCCCGATAATCCTCGCGAGCATCCCACTCGGCACGCTTGCGAGTGACCATGATTAACCGGCCTTTCGTCAGGCGTATTTCATCCTCTAGGCTGCGGATATTCTCGCGACCATAGGTGTTTAACTGCTCGTTAATGTCTGGCGGTAGGGCGCTGGCGTAGGCGCCGTGCTTGAGGGCTCGCTGGTTCCCTTTCTCGGCGGGAATCAGGTTTTCCCAGCCCTTATTCCTTTTTTTTGGGCCTTGTTCCTCACCCCCTGCCGGGGAGGCTGGCTTATCAGGGGTGGGGGTCGACTCTTTTTCAATCCAGTCGCCGTCCTTCGGGGCTTTGTCATCGCCTGCCCCCTTCCCTATCCCTGCCGTATGTCCCTGTCCCGATGTGTCCTCGCCGTTCAATTTTGACGACCAGTTACGCGCCGTCTTGTACGACACGTCATTGCGCTTGCAGAAGTCAGCCAGCGAGGCGCTGGAACGTGCAAAGCGCTTGAAAAAATCCACCCAAAATTCACGGCCACGCTTCTGATTATCGGCCATTACCTACTCCTAACTTCGCCCATTCAGTCAACTCGGCTGGCTTAAACGTGTGCCAGCCATTTACCCATCCACCCTTACCGCCAAAGCACACCGCCATATAGGCCACGGGCACCTTCCACTTGGGTACACCCGGTGTAATCAGCAGCAAGTCATGAAACAGCGCGTCCCACCACGCCTTGGGCAGAAAGCCACCCTTACCACCATGGCTATAGCCCCAGTCATGCGGAATACTCGCCATCATCAAGCCCCCATGAGGGGGCATGATTGACCAGGCAAAGCGGGGAATGCTGGCAAAGTCAGTGACGTACCCCTGGGGCACCTCGACCGTCACGCCATCACGACCACGAAACTGACCTGATTCAGTTGTGATATACATAGGAAAGCTACCGAAGAGCCACGCTGGCCGGGGGCCGTAGTACGGCTCTACCGCTGGCATCTTCAACACACTCGCGTGCTTAAATTTCTTCTTCATACTGCTCTACGCCACCGTTTACCAACGCATGCGCCCGGCACAGATCGGGCAGTGTTAGCCCGGCCTGCGCTGCCAGCAACCGCCCTGCTGCACGCACTACTTGATCCGTTGACTCGCAGTAATGAGCAGTAACATCACCCAACTGGTAATCGTCTTCACCTGGGGCGTCATAAGCACAGCCCGCCACTAAGGCGAGCATGGCCAGCACAGCTACACGTTTCAGAACGACCATGTTGCATAGCCTCCATACAGGTCATCAACGCCGGTCATCGTGGTGTTGCCAATCTCATAGAAGCCGCCCACCGTCAGATCAGGCAGCACCGGATAACCCACGGACACGATCAGCCCGGTTTGCTTGAACCCTTGGCTCAGCTTATTGCCGTGATACGCGCCGCCCTTAATCTCCCAGACCTCTACGGGAGCCGTGAAGATAACGGATGCTCGGTATCGGTCATCATCGGCCACCGCCTCAAAATTCCAATCACGCCAGGCATAACCACCGCCGACTATCACCCGGTTCTCGACCTCATGGCGAGGATGCTCATTCGCCTCAGCACGCAGCACCGCATACGTCGCACCTGTCACACCAACGCGCAATTCCATAGTGGCCCGTGACGTATCCACCCGGTTCTCAAACTCCCCAACCGCACCTGTCACCGTCAGGGAACTATCGGCAGCAATAGCCGCCGCGCTAGCTACCATTGCCAGACCTGCACCAATCACCACCACTAAACGCTTGCTCATGCGATTAACTCCCCATCCATTGCATTCATGTGTTTATGGCTATCAAACGCATCAGCCATACGACCGTCATAGTTGTGCTCTGCATAAGCGGAACCGTTGTAACGCTCAGCAAAGGTGGGCCAATCACGGTCAATCAATGCCTGGTGCATTACCGCGTCGCCCAAGATGAAGGCCACGAACATATCGAGCTGGCGGCCTTCTGATTCATTGGCGGCTTTCTCCATCGCTTCCGGGGAATCAAAGCCCAGTCGCTTCCAGTGAAAGCCCATGATTTGGAACAAGCCCCAAGACGCAGACTGAATAGCCGCGCCAGTATGGATACCCTTTGCCAGCGCCAGCCGGTCATGCTCTAAATGACCACCCATGTAGCCACCGCGATTAGGGTTAACCAGCTCAGGGAACCGGGCGCGCCATGGTGTAGGGTTGATATCCATGGCAATCAACTGGCGCCGCATGATGTGACGTTCAAACAGAATCACCGGGCGGCCATCTGGTAAGAAGCCGGAACCATGCGACTCCACTTCCTGCACCGACATGACCTCAGCAACTCCAGTGCTTAGCGCCTTGGCTGCCCGTTCGATATCGCCTTGCCCCAGCAATCGGGACGTATCCAGGCCTTCAAGCGCCGCCAGGGTTTTAGAACCCACGATGCCATCGGCCACAATGTCATGGGCTTTCTGGAACTTACGAACGGCCCGCTCAGTAGCAGGCCCAAAGTCACCATCGGGTACCAAGGAGGGATCAACGGCGCGAAGTAACCGCTGCAACGACATAACTGCGGGGTTGTCATCCCCGCGTTTCAATACTTTCGGTCGTACCAATACATGGTCGTACCAATTCCGCTCAGGCATCAGGCGCACCCTCTAAATGATGGGTACTGAAATGCACCACCCACGCCGATCCAGAAGCACGCAAGAGGTCAATCAGTAAGTGTGTGTCTGGCCCTAGTCCCAAGCTCCACGCCAATAGCAGTAGCACGGCCACTGGAATCAGTAGTGGCGCTCGGGATTGAGAAGGGCTGTTAAGAAGGGCATTGGCGAGCATGTAAACGGCAAGTGCTACACCGCCACAGCCCGCCAGATAGGTAAGGTTGCTCATTGCGCCCCCTTATCTTTGTCGCTAGGGCCGCCAAATATCTGCGCAACCCGGTCATTCATGAGTTTTTCCACCCGCTCAAGCATCTTGCCGCCCGCCAGACCAGACAACGCCACAAGCGCCGCCGTCAGGGGGTCGTTCACTTCATATGCTCGGCACAGGTAAAACATCACGATCCCGGCTAAAGCACTGGTGCTCATTTCGCCGGTAAACACAATCAAACGGAACTTACGCCCCGCTCTTAGGAACCGCTGGTAATAACTGACAAAGCCGCCCCACAGCGCAAGGCCGGAGAAGCCCATAAGCTGGATCAAGCTTGTGTAGTTATTGGGGTCTTGACTGGACATAGCCGCCTCAAGGGTAAGTGGTGCAGCTAAGTTCAACGACGCGCATCCCATAACCAGCCCGCCACCACGGCTATCGCCACTACTGCTCGAATCCACTCAGGCCACCAGGCCGGATTGAATTGCCAGGTAGTGAAAGCCGCGATGCCATAGAAGACAGCCGAGAACATCAGTAGGGAGAAGATCATTGTCGGAATGGCGTGCCGCATAACTTAACCTCACAGGTAATTACACGGCAGATTGTAACGGTTTTTTACCTTAGAAGATAAAAAGTAACCATTTGAGGCAAATAAATACAAAAAAGTGATTAGTAAACCGAAGGTGTGATAACAGGTTGACTTTAAGGAGGGGAAAGCGAGATAGGCATGTAGACCATGTAACCTTGACAAGTGAGGTTACATGGCAAGTCACGGGAATAATTTACGCTTAGTAAACAGACACTTGAGAATTGATAGGCGGCAGGAAATTAGCCCGATGTGTAACCTATGTAACCTAGTTCTTAGGAGGCCTTTGCCCCGGTAATAATACCCCCTGTATTTAGGGGGCTATTGTATTATTATCTAAGATATTAAAGTTAAAACCCCTTTTAGGTTACATAGGTTACATAATGTAGTTCTAAGGTGCTGTATACATTGAACTTTCTGAGGTGTGTAACCTCTGAATTGTCTCCTTTTAAGGTTACATAGGTTACACAGGTTACACGGCTCAGCGCTAAGCAGGCGAGGTAGTGTTATTCCGTAAATTAATACTGCGTGGTATCCTCGCAGCGCTGATTTTGTGCTGGGTTGAGAGCACGGGAATAAAAGACCGCAAGGGAATACCTGCCAGGGCGCGTGTGTGCCCCGATTGATGCCCGGCATAAAGTCTGCTTTAGCCTGAGTCGCTTATAAGTCCCTGATACGTTGCCGGTTTACCTGTAATGCAATACGATTACATCAGGGTGTAGTTAAGCAACGACTAATAAGGCGCACTAATGGATTTGGAAACGTACCGCACAACGGTGAAGAAGATTGGCCCCACTGCCGCCGCCAAGGAACTCGGCGTAGACTACGTGCGCTACTGGCGCTGGGAAAGCGGTAACTCGGTGCCTACTGCCGACGCCATCAAGAAGATCAAGGAATGGAGCAATGGCGAAGTAACGGCCAACGACTTCATCAAGTAGCCCGGCCTACCAACACACCCTACCCACTCCCTAAAATCCAAAAAGCTGCCCTCGCTGGCGGCTTTTTTTGTGCCATAAATTACCTAAAAAGTATTACATTGCTTGAAATGTTACTTTTAAAGTAATAAATTGACTTCCCGTTAATCCTCCTGGGTAAAGTCATGCTTGCAAAAAACATCATTCCGTTTGTGCTCCACACCGACCTACCAAGCGTCGAGACGATCACCGAAGCCCTAGAAAAAAATCGCGTAACGGCTCCGCTCGGCGCAGCAGCCGCCCGTTCATGCCAGTGGTGCGCTGCTTTAGGCGATGACCTGCTGGTAAAGCTGGTGCTCGACAACAAGACATATCTGCTTATGACCATGCTTCGCCGGGAGCGCCTTCTGCCCCCATCGGTGATAAGTGAAGAGGTGGCCGAACAGGTAGAAGAGATTGAGGCCCGCGAAGGTCGAAAGGTGACGCGCAAAGAGAAAATGGCGCTGAAAGAGCAGATCACGGAAGCGCTACTACCCCGCGCCTTTGTGCGCAGTAACCGCTTTTTCGCCTGGATCGACACCGCCGCCCAGCGCATTTACGTGAATAGCGCCAGCCGTGCCCGCGCCGAAGACCTGCTTGATTTATTGCGCGAGTCGCTGGGCAGTCTAAAAGTCACCCCGCTGGGTGCTCAAACGCTGCCGGTGCGCGCCATGACACTCTGGGCATCCGACGCGGCTTCCATCCCCGAAGGCTTAGCGCTGGGCGATAGCATCGCACTGACTTCAAAAGGCGATGACGGCACAGTTACCGCTCGCCGCGTGGACATTGAGAGTGACGACATTCAAGCGTCCCTTCAAAGCGGACGCCAAGCGGTAAGCATGGCCATCAAAATCAAAGGCGAGCTATCTGCCACCCTGACAAGCGACCTGTGCTTGAAGTCAATCAAGGTGGCCGACGAGCGTATCGAGTCCAGCTATCAAGAGGCGGATGAAGACGAGCACTGCGTATTCATGGCCGATTACTTACTCAGCGTTATCGCCGTGTCCGCTGCCTACAACCTCCTGATTAGCGCGCTCGGTGGTGAGGCTATTCAAAGCTCGGCCATTGAAGGCAAGCACACTGTTAAGAGCACCGAAAAAGCCGCCGAAGATCATCTTTATGAAGATGCCGTTTCTCTGGTGCGAGATACCCGCAAGGCAAGCGTCAGCGCCCTGCAACGCCACTTCAAAATCGCCTTTACCCGCGCATCGGAAATCATGCTGCTAATGGAGCGTCGGGGCATCGTGTCTGCGGTGCAAGAAAACGGCAAGCGCAACGTCTTACCGCTCTGCGCATAAGGAGATACGTCATGCAATTACCCAGCGATATCACCAATGCGCTTACACGCATGAAAACCAATGCCGCCGTGGACGAGCTGCGTAAGACCTGCCAGCACTTACAGGAAATGGGCCATACAGAAGCGGCCTTGCTAGTAGGTCGTCGCGCCGACCTACTGCTGGGTGGCCAGCAACCAAGCGCCGTAAAACCGGCTGCCCGCCCCGGCCCCCTTCCGCCCCCACCGCATGGGGTGCGCACAACGCTGCATACCAGCCGCAGGAGCACCAGTCATGAGTAAAGCCATTTACGTCGAGCACCCCACAACGGGCGAAAGCGTCACCCTCAGACAGCTAGCGCTTTCCGCAGGGTTTAGCCCGGTCACGGTTTCCCGCCGTTATAAAGACGGCAAGCGCGGTGCTGATTTGATCGCCCCATTACCCCCACAAAGCAAGACGCTAAGTAAGAACAATCTGGCGCGGCGGCGGGCTGCTGAGAAAGGCCAGAACCTGCGCGCCTACACGCGCCAGCTGATCGCCGCCCCTCGCCTGGCTGACTTAGGCCGGATAAAAGAGCAGCTGGCATGAGCCTATCGCTGCCCGCCTTATCACTCTGCCCTGCTGTTATTGCAGCGGGGCGTGCAATGCACATGGCTTTCCAGGGAGCGGAAGGCGCGTGCGCTGCCGTGGCCACCGAAGACACCGGGATGGATGAACCCGGCTTCTACCCGGCCTGGAAAACCGGCGATAGCACTATCGTCGGGATCACCGAGCACCCTTTTCTTACTGAGGCGTTGGCCGTTTTGTGGATGCGCCACGCCCTCAGTGAGCGCTTTAACCAGCATATCCGCTGACGCGGACGAACTCGCATAATCGAAAACACACAGCAATAGGCATAAGAATGACTTACGAAGCATGGCGCATTTCTTTCCAAGACAGTGAGCAGGCGGCCCGCGCGGCCTTCAATATGGCGACACAGCACTTGGATAGTCGCGGCTTTTTGGCGTTAGAGTTGGTTGAAAAAGACCAGGCGATTGAGTCCGCGCGGACGGTGCTGCAAATGGCAGACGAACCCGACTTAGAAAGCCCCGATCCTGACGATTTGGCCAACCTAAACGCGGCCATTTCTGAGGCGCTTGGCCTGCTGGATAAAGCCGTGCTTATAAGCGCCAGCGAGGCCAAGCCAGCCCGTAACGGCATGGATCACGACTACGCCAGAAAGAAACTGGCGATATTGCTGCGTGACGTAGGCAACTTTAACGGCGATGAATTTTGGCGTGAAATGTCGCGGTTGGCGGCAGGCGCCACGGGCCAGGAGCACGCGGAAGGCCTGCAATGCGAGCTAAAGAGGGCGCGTGAAGCTGAGAAGGCATGGGAACAGTCCATGATGGCCATGCTGGGCACCGATGGCTTGGGGGCTGCTGAGATAGCGATAACTGCCCAGCAAACCCGCATCAAAATCATTACCCGCAACATGGAACGCCTGCTTGAACTGGCCCAGGCCCAGCAAGAGTGGATCGACGCGGTGCCGCAAGATACAACGCTGCCTGCCATGCCGGGTTATAGCCGCGATTGTGCCGACACCATCGTGAAAGAGTGCGCCGACGAACAGCCCGATGAAATCCGCAATCACCCTGCATTTGAAGGGTACAAAGGCGCCAATGACTTCATCATCAACCAGCTAAACGACAGCCTGCGCCAGTGCCATAAGCATATTGAGCTGCTGACCGCCCAGCTTGTCCGAATCAGGATTGTTCACCATTCCGCTTATGCGAGCCACGACGAACGCTTAGCCGCGATGCAGGAGGCGTTAAGCGCCCGGCCATCGCTGACGATCCTCGCCAAACGCGATGAAGAAAACTCCCGCAAGGGCTTCTGGTGGGGCTTTGAACGCGCCCGGATGCAGCCGGAAAAAAGCAATATTTTAGAGCAGTGGGAAGACGTAAAGCGCCTGCGCATCCCGGCTCAAGAGGTTGCCCAATGATCCCCTTAACCGAAGCCCTCGCTTGGAACAAACAGAACCCGGATCAATCCGTGTCGGCCTTCGCTTGTCGCTACCCAGGGCAGTATGGCGAAGCCGCTGCCGCCCTGCGTGAAGTCAGACGAGTTGAGCGCCAGCAAGCCGAAGGTGAAAAGTAATGGCCAAGGCTCGCACTATTCATATCAGGGGCAATTCAGCCAATAAATTCATGGCCCTTTTGATGGTTAATGATAAGGGTGAAAAGGCGCTGGAAAACACGTCCGGCCCGATGCGTGAAGCCATTGAAGCCGAGCTTGAGCGCCGCAAACCCAAAGAGGGCAGCCAGTAAACCAGCCAGCCCTTAACCGCCAGCAGCGCCGCGCTCAAAAAGTCACCGCTAAAAAGCGCGCCGCCAAAATGGATCAAGCGCAGTATCACGCCTACCAGAAGCGCGCCCGCATGTGGTCGAAGGGGCAGCGTCTAGTCGGGAGACATATTGGCGATGAATTTGAGAAGAAATGGGAGTTTGTCGGCCCGCTTACGCCTTCACGTAAGCAGTCGATTAAAGAGTATGCGCTGCACGCCCCGATGCGCTGGAACGTCACCGCTTATTGCGTGTGCAAAACAGACGATGGCCAGCGCTATGTTTCTGAGCGATCGGCAACGTGCGGGCAAGCAGCCACACCCGCCGAGCTGACCGACCTACGCAATGAATTAATGCAGTGGGCACGCGATGACGTGAACACGCGCCACATTTGGGACGAGTATTTTTTAATGGAGTGTTTAGGATGAATGATGTAGTGACGCCTTCGCCAGTCAAACAGTTTGCCAAGCTATTCAACGATACCCCCCACGGTCAAATACTGGTCAAGCTGTGTACCTCGCACAACGAAGACGGCCCGGAAGTGCGGTTCTTTTTCCACCCACCTGGGCTAGGCGAGTGCTCAGTGGCTTTTGCCTGTGATGATACGGATGCCGGTTGGCGCGTAGCCGAAAAAGCCTTTGCAAAGGTCGATGAAGAAATGGCCATCGACGTTGTTGGTTCCGGCTCCGGTTCTGGAAGCCTAATTGACGACCTCAAGGCGAGCATAGGGCTTGATCCTGATTCCACGGCATTCGACAGCAGCGATGCCAAAGATCAACGCATTGCCGAACTGGAGCGGCAAAACGCTCACTTGCAGAAAAAGGTCGAGGCCACTGCCGTTGATTACCATGAAATTCACGAGCAGCACGACCAGCTAAAGTCACTGTATTTTCAGCGTGGCCAGCAGATCGAGCAGCTTACGGCGCATATTGAGCGGATCAAAGCAGCTTGGGAGGAGAACGCAGACAGCTCGGTTTGTGCAAATCTTACTGATGCTATGGAGCCAGTTCTTGACAGCTCGCCATCTTCCACCAGCCTCGCCCACCGTGATGCAGAGACTATTGCCTCTCTGGCTTTCCCTACCATGCTTCGCAAGATGTGGTCGGGTGGCGAGGTGCAGCAATGGCTCAATGAGCAGGCGCTAGAAAAGCGCCGCCAAGCCGAAGGTAAGTGACATGGACACCAAAATAATCAACTGGAAAGAACGGGCCGAAAAGGCAGAGCAAGAGCGCGATGCTTTAGCGGCGCATGTAGAGCAATATGCTGCATTCGTTGAATACGTCCGCACGAGCGTTAAGCGAAACGGTGAATACGCACCCTTAATCACACAAGAAATGGATGAACTACTGAGGGAAACACCCGCAACATCCCTCACCCGCCGCGAACTGTTAGCCAAAGCAGAGGCGCTAACTGATATGGCGGAGGAAATCAGGTGCATGCACCCCGAGGCCTCCATTGACGATGTATCTGCCCACCTATCCCTGGCTGGCGGAAGGCTGCGCAGTCGAGCCAAAGAGATTGAGCCCTACAGCGCCCTACAGCACCCGACACCAGCCGACAGCGCCAGCGATAAGGCAGTATGGCCCTACCCCGCGCCAGGTGAAAAAAGGTCGATAGATGGGATTGAAGGGGGCAGCAAGTGATCAAGCCCATAAGGCTCTACGCCTATGCCATCGCAGTGGCAGCGCAAGGCCAGCCGGTAAGCGCCATGATAACCGTGGCCATGCACTGGCTCATGTTCACTGTTTTTGAGGTGGCCATCGAGAAACTGATATGGGGTGAAAGCTTCCAGCACTGGCTAGACCCCATATTTAACGCCTGCTTTATCGGCTTTGCGGGCATGGTGGTGTGGCAGTGCGCGGTATTCCAAACGGTCAGAGTCGAGGGGTACGGCGATGAATAACGAACATATCGCCAGTTACCAAGACTGTCTGGTGATTCATCGAGACGGCAGCGAGCGCGTTGGCCGCTTGGGGCGTCATCGGGATACGTGGAACCTGGCTACCTACGTGGGCACCCTCAAGTACGGTACCTGCTGGCCATTAAAAGATGTGGTCAATGCCATACCTATCGGCACCAAACACCAAGAGTTTCAAGCGCTTTATATGGGCGTTTTTGAGCCAGTGATTGAAATTGCCCCCGGTGTCCCGGTCAAGACGCCTCATGGCATAGGCCAAGTGGAGAGCCTTTACCGTCAATGTGCGGGCAGTCGCGACTGGTGGATCATCCACGTTGACGGTCTGCGTCGCTGGTATGCCGAGCATAACCTGGTGGCGCTGCATGAGTCTGGCAAAGGGGGTGGCCATGCTAAGGCGTAGGCTAAAGATGGCGCTGTTGGCTTTTAGAAAGCCCGAGCTAGTGGCGCCTGCTCTGACAATTTCCAGAGCGGTGGTATTTAACGGTGAGGTTGGCGGCACGTTTGTTGTTAAGCGGGCCGATGGGATAACCCAGTATTTTTCTTACACAGTGATCGGCAAATCAGAACGGGATACCAGAAAATGGCCAAACTAACCAAAGCAGAAGCCGCCTGGGTCAAGAAATGGCAGGCAGTCATGGATGAGTGCCCAAGCAAGCGCATACAGGCATTCACCGTCGGTGATGATGAACTGCACCTGTTTGACGGCAGCAAGGAGGATGCAATACAGGCCGCGCTCGACGGACGTGGCGGGCCTTCGGACTTTTGCCAAGCCGTCGCCCATGAGGACGCTGAGCTTGGCCAGATACGGTTCCCCTTCCCTGTTCACTCGACTGCTGGATAACGCCATGGATATCACCGATACCCCCAATGACTACACCGCTTACCAGGGTGAAGTAGACACGACCTGGTTGCGCCAGCGAATTGACCATGCCATGGATAACGTGAGCGACCTGGTGATACCTGCTCGCCAGGCCGCCGAGCTTTGCCAGGCCATGGAAGAACGCGATGTGCTAAGGGATATGGCAGACAGCTACCGGGAAACGCTGGCGCTGATAGCCGAAGTCACCGGGATGCCTAAAGAGCCGCATCAAGGCTTTCAGCATCGGCTGGTAGACCACGCCAGAACGACAGCGGAACATGCCGTGCGCTTGAATGCCAAGCTACGTGACATTAACGACTCGCTTTGCGGCCACGGCTTCGAGGTGGCCAATCACCACCTAAACGGCGAGCTTGAGTGGCTAGACAACTGGTTTGAAGAGAACGATTGGGAGCCGGAGGACGTAGCCCTTGACATACCGATTGTTATTTGCCCTACCTGCTGCTACGTGCAGGCCGCAGGAACGGAACAGTGTAGGGAGTGCAAGGCGCCTGTACCCGGTACCAACGGAGAAGTGCGCCATAACGCCCGAGCGCGCGCCGCTGCGTTGCAGTGGGTGCTCGAAAAGGACGTAAGCCACCAGAATATGCCTTTCATGATTGACCGGCTAACCGCCATTGCAGACGGTAAGCGCCAGCCCTGCCCTTGCATAGGCATGATGTGCCGTGGCTGCCCAGACTGCCAAGGCATTGCGGGGCCGGAACAATGAACGAACGCATTATTGAGCGCATCAAGAAGTGCCTGGCGCACGGCAGTAACAGCAATCCCCATGAGCGGGCTAACGCTTTGCGTCAGGCCCAAAAATTGATGGACAAGCACGGCCTTTCCGAGCTGGATATAACGCTCAGTGAGGTAAAGGCCCAGGTCGTGGACGCCGGGGCAGGCAAAACGCTGCCCAGCTATGTCGTGATGCTGGCGCAAGCCATCGGTCATGCCTTTGGCGCCGAAATGATTATTCGAACTCGCCGTTCAGGTCAGCGCTGGAAGGGTTATATCGAATACTACGGTGTGGGGAGCGCTGCCGAAGTAGCAGGCTATGCCTTTGATGTGCTGAGGCGCCAGCTCAAGCGGGATCGGCAAGCCTTTATGGCCACGATTGATAAGCGCCGCTTGCAGAAAACGAAGACGCGCAAGGGCGACTTGTATTGCATGGGCTGGGTAATGACGGCTATCGAGATAATCAAGCCCCACGTACCCAGCGATAAGGAGAAGGCGGTAGTAGCGGCCTATGCTGCCGACAGATGGCCAAAGCCGTTAGAAAGCGCCAAAACCATTGACCGGGTAACGGGCGCCAAGAAAAACGATAACGATTATAGCGCCATGGAAAGGGGAATCAGGGACGGTGAGAAGGTTCAGTTTCACCAGGGCGTCAAGGGTACCGAGCAAGCCCGACTTACCGCCCCCTGAAAGGCCAATAATTCCCATAATAAGACTGGCTCGCTTCGGCGGGCTTTTTTTTGAGTGATGCGTAGCGCGCGCATTACTTTTCAGGTAACTTTACCCATAAGGTTATTTTGTAAGCGTGCTGGGCCTGAGTGCGCGCAAGTGCCCCCCTTTACCCAAGACCGTTTGATGCCTCGCGTAGGAAAGGGGATCGGCACAATCAGGCAAGCCAGGGTTTTTTAGCTATGTTGTTGCGATCTTTTCCCCGAGTGCCAGTCTTCCTGTGCTGGTGGCGACATTGCAGGGCCGGTGCTGACAGCGGTTATCTGTCAGACCTAACAGCAGGTACCCGCTAGTGGTTTAGCGGGTATCGAAAAGAGGGTGGCTAGTCAGGGAACACCAGCCGAAAGGCGAGCCAGGAGCACCCACCGCCCTCTTTTCGATACGGTTGCCATGCTGTGTCGACTCCTTGTTGAGGCCTTGTTGTACCGTTCCCGTTAGAAGCTTAGCGGGTATCGGAAAGAACTTCGCGACCCTGGAATTGTGCAGTCTAACGGCGGAAGGCCGCTTAATAAGGGTGCGGGGCCGGAGTTCTTTCCTTTAGGGCTTATCAGCGTCGCTCGCAGCGCTTAATCAGCGAGCCATCGGTAAGCACTCTGTTCGTAGGTGCCGCTTCTAACCAAGCGGACAAGCCACGTCGTCAGCAGAGTGCTTACCGATGCGATGAATGCGCAGGCTGATGCGCACAGAGGATGCGGGGCGGAAACGGTAGGGAACGCGAGTCTCCCTGAATACAGTTCCCCGATAGTCTCCTGAGTGTAATGGGTAATTGGAGAGCCATGCCGGAAGAAAACAGTACCGGCCATCGTGTCAAATAAGGCCCGTCCTCAAGTAATTTGTCAGCAGCTGTGTCTCTCACGCGGGTATAGGCTGTAAAGGTTAAATGCTGACATAGACTGGGAGGTGGGGCGTGGAGCTAAGCTAGTTAGTAAGCAGTGTTGCGTGACCTGCCCAACGCTAGTGGAGTGAAACGTTCCAGGGGGTTCGATTCCCTGCACGGGCCGCCATATCGGGGAGTGTTTTGTGGGTCGCAATAGCGACAGGAAAAGCCATCAAGCACTCCACCGATACGGCGCCCTGCCCTTTTATCTTAATGTTGGCACTGCGAGAAAGAAAAAAGGGGCGCCTTATCGTTACTTAAAAGCCTGGCTTACGCCGGGTTTTTTTGTGCCTATAAAAAAAGCCCCACCGAAGTGGGGCAAGGCTTGGCAGAAAATGGCCGCTATCACTCCATCGGAGGCTGTGGAGCGGTTTTATAGCGAAATACGGGCGGAGGCATGCGGTAAACGTTCCCCTTGCTTGTACGGCGCGGTTTCTCGCCGGTCACTTTGCGCAGGAACGTGCTGGCCACTGTGGTTTGACTGCGGGTGGGCTTCTCGATGCCTGCATGGATCAGCACCTGGGTCGCTGTCATATCCTGACCTTTGTTGGCGTCGTACTGGTAGACCGGCATACCGTTAGCGTCATAAGTGACGTTGCACTCAAAAGCGCTAACAATCATTTCCTCAAGGGGGTCGACTTGTTCGTAGCGAGTGTTGCTGCCGTTTAGCATTGCCTGCTCCTGGTCGTCTAAGTAGTGTTTATAGCCTTTGCGGTATAAGTGCATGGCTTGCGCCCACACTTGTTGCATGTTGACGCTGTGCTTGCTGTCCAGCGCCAGCACTTCAAGCGTCCACCACCGGCTGTTCCCGGTTGAGTCTTGCAGGAAGTTGGTTTCGTTGACCGATGCAAACAGCGCGGTACGACGCGGGTACTCGCTGTCCTTGCGGTCATAAGGGCGGCGTAGCTTATCGCTCTTGCGCGTAATGAAGGCCTTGAGGCGTGCAATGTCCGACTTGCGGAACGTGGCATCCAGCTCGCCTAGCTCTACCAGCCAGTGCCCTAGCACCGTGGTCATGGAATCCTTATCAGCAGGGTCAAGGTGCAGGCCGTCTGCTACGCAGTCATGTAGGCCGGACGACTCGGGTACCAGTGAGCGGAACCAGCTGGTTTTGCCCAAGTCCTGGTTGCCCGCCATCACAAGCACCGACTTCGACCACACCGTGCCCTCGTTACCGGCTAATGCTGCCGCCCCGACAAGCCACTTGGTGAGCAGCACTTGCGCTAATATTTTGTTTTGCCCTGGGGCTAGCTGAATCGTCTGGAATAGCTCGCCTATAGGATCGGTGCTTTCGTCATAGGGCACTGAGTCGATCCAGTCCATTACCGGGTTGTAGCGGTCTTGGTCAGCCACCAGCTTAACGTAAGCGTCTACGTCAGCAGCGGGCAGCTCATTGCGCGCGCACAAGCCTTTAATCAGCGCCAGCGAGGCGTTGCCCTGGTTGTCCACGCTAAAGTCTTGTCCGGGCACTTTAACGATCACGTCTTTGCTGATTTTGTTGTAGCGCACCTTTACGCCGTACTGTTGCAGCATCCAGTGCAGGTTTTCCGGCGTGGCCAGCGGCTTGCCAGGGCTGGTGCGCTTCTGCATTGGCCAGTTGAACTCGTTTACCACGTCGCTGGCTTCATTCACGTCTAACGCAAACTGGTCGGCATCGCTGCCCGCTTCGCGAATGTCGTCCGCGTACTCCGGGTCATGGTGCAGGCGCCAGTAGTGAACGGCCTTGCCCCACTGCTCGCTAACCTGGCGCTTAACTTCCGCTTCGCCCTGGCGCTGGCGCAGGTCGTCAAAATCCAGCTTTTTATCATCTTCGCTGGTGGGCAGTAGGTAGGGAATGCGGTAGTCCTTTTTAAGGTCTTCCGCTTTCGCCAGGCCCGGATTGCCGGGCACGCCCTGGTCATTGTCCGCTGCGTTGATAACGGGAACGTTGGGGTGCTTCTCCCCCATCGCCTTGGCCACTTCCCCCAGGTTGCCGGAGTCA
Organism: Halomonas sp. AOP43-A1-21; assembly: GCF_052376775.1. Classification (NCBI taxonomy): domain Bacteria; kingdom Pseudomonadati; phylum Pseudomonadota; class Gammaproteobacteria; order Oceanospirillales; family Halomonadaceae; genus Halomonas; species Halomonas sp. AOP43-A1-21. Next base: position 25,741 of record NZ_JBQSWC010000019.1, read on the forward strand.
AAGGCAATGGCTATCGCTACGGGTTCATCGCCAAACGCCTGGCACTGCAAAAGCGAGGCGCCGGTTGCATAGCCTTCTGTCACGACGATGGCATTCAGTGCCTGCCCTTTTTGCCAGTTTTCCGGCATAAGTGGCATATAGCCCAGCTGCTTTTGGCCACCTATCAGGAAACGTTTACCACCTGTGGCGTCGATGCGTTGCAGGTTGATAAGGCCGCGTTGCAGGGGGTCAACCGAATACACAGGCAGAAGCAAGTCGCCCGCTGCCACGATAATGGCGCGATCCATCCATTCGTGGCGTGTGAAGCTGTACAGCCGCCCTCTTAGCTCGCGCGTGGCCACGCGAACGCGCCCCGCCGCCCTTAGCCCTTGCTTGTTGAGCAGGTAGCTATGTGACTCTTCCGGGGTGATGCTGCTCGCCGCTTGCCAAGCGTAGTCCGCTGCCTGGGCAGCCGCCTGGTGGGCTTCGCGCTTTAGCTGCTCGTTCTCGATTGCCTGGCGCTGGGCTTCCTTGCGATGCTCCTGAATCTTTTCGCGATAAGCGGCGTGACGATCAATGTCCACGACCACGTTATCTTTATGGTTCTCAAACGACTTCCAGCATAAGTTACGCGGCTTGAAGTAGACGTTAGAAAGGCGCTGTTTGAAGCTGCCAAACGTGACTTCCGGCCAGACGGTTTCGTCCTTATCTGTCGTCAGGTTGGCGATGTAATACTGGCGCTGATCGTTCTCGCCTTTGAGGTTTTTGAGGTAGTGGCGCTGGCCGTCGAGTACCAAGTCCACGCCGTCAATATTGGCTTCTGCATCGGCGGCAGCTGCTTGCAGCTCCGGCCAGAAATGCGTCAGCATATCTAACGGGTCGTGGTACGGTAGCGCGGCGACATAGTGCGCAAACGTGGATTTTCTGCCAGCCATGGTGCGTTTATGCCTTGTCGTCGTGGTACAGCGTTAGCGCCAGCGCTTCTTCGGGGCTGGTCACTACGCCTGCTATTGCACCGCGTTGAGTGAGTAGGTTTAGATGCCGTTTTTGCTTATCGCTGGGCTGCTTGCCGGGGCGCTTAATTTCAAGCCCGGTATAGATCGGTAGCGTTTGCCCAACATGAGCGGGTCGAATTAATTGAAAGGTCATGCCGAATAGATCGGTAAAGCCGGGGGGTAGCCCGGTTTGAAACGGACGCGGCTCAAATATGGTGATGCTGCCGTCTGGATTGCGCTGCACCCGGTTGCCCGTCCACGCCTGGCCCACGTTGGCGCGCCAGTACACGCCGCGCTTATGTGTGCTAAGAGCCAGGCGCGTTTCGTTCTGAATCTGGTGTTCGCTTTTAACGCTCAATGCTTGGCTCCTAAATCTTTGTCGTACACTTCCACTGGCGGCAACGGGGGCAGCGACGGCATGCGGCTCCAGTTGCCAGGCCTCACGCCGCCATTACGAAAACGCCCTTGATCGGCGGCTAGCTTTTGCTTCCATTTGACGTGTGCCCAGCCTGGCTCGTAGCCGTACTTCTGGGCTAAAAACATAAGGTCTGGCAGTGACTTGGCGGCTTTGATTTCGGCCTTTTTCTGGCGCTTTTCATTGCGCTGGCGCTCGACCTCTTGCAGCTTGCCCTCGGTTTCCTCCACTTCACGCTGCTTGACCTCGTATGGCTCGCCGCAGTCAGGGCATTCAGTCGGGCCGGGGCGGTGAACATGGCCGCAGGCCTCGCACTCTTTGATGGGGGAAACGGCAGCACTGGCGCCCTTCTTGCATTTTTTCTTACCCTCCAGCGACCACTCCCGCTCGTCGTCCGGCAGGCCGTGGCGTTCGCTGTTGCCTACGTGATCCAGAATCACTGCGTACTCTTTGCCCTCAGCGGGACGCAGTGCGCGGGCGATCTGCTGAATCCATAGGGCTTCTGATTGAGTGGCACGCAGAGATATAGCCACTTCGATGGCGGGAAGGTCGAAGCCTTCGCTAACCAGGTCAACCGTCACCAGGCCATGCAATTCGCCGCTGGCTAGTGCTTTCACTCGCTGGGCTACCAGGTCGTCACCATCGGCATTTTTGCCTTTGCCGCGTAACGTGCCGTCGAGAATGGCGAACTTGTAACCGGCTGCGCAGAAGCGCGCGCACACGTCTTCCGCGTGACGGCGGTTCATGCAGAAAACGACCGCAGGCCGCTCGTGGGCATGCTCGCGGTAGTGTTGAATCGCGTTGCCCGTGATCTTGGGCTTGTTGATGCGCTCGCTGGCTTCTTTCTTGTTGTAGTCGCCCCCTACTTTGCCCACGCCGGTCATATCGACCTTTTTTCCGCCAGTAGGCGCGAACATGCGGTAATCGCAGAGATTGCCCCAGTCCATAAGGTCGGCGGCGCTCGGGCCTTCTACGATGGCGTCAAAATAGCCCCCGTGACCGATGCCGAGCCCCTTGCCATCCAGGCGGATAGGCGTCGCCGTTAGGCCCATTTTCAAGGCGGCGGGATGGTGCTCGATGACCTTGCCCCACTGGCTGCCTTCGGTGACGTGGTGGGCTTCATCGGAAATAATCAGGTGTGGCTGCCAGCTCATTTTGTGCATGCGCTTGGCGTAAGTTTGAACGCTGGCCACCTGCACGCGGTGCTGCATTTCCGGGCGCACACCAGCGGCAATCACCCCGTGCTTAACGCCATAGGTGGTGAGTGCCGCTGAGAACTGGTCTACAAGCTCTTGGCGATGCACCAGAATGAGGACGTTGCGCTTTTTAGCGACGGCCTGGTCGATGATGTAGCAGCTTGTAAACGTCTTGCCGCCCCCGGCAGGCAGCACCAGGAGCGGCGCTTTGAATTTCTTGCGGAAGGCCGCGCGCACACCGTTGACGGTGCTTTGCTGGTAGCTGCGAAGATGCGCCCAGTTAGGGCTTTCATCATCCTTCTCTACCGGAATTGCCATGGCATAGAAGTGACTCAAGGGCACACCTCGCCACAAAAGGCGTCACACCACCGCCAGGCCGGTTCGCTGACATAGGAAAGACCTGCATACAGCGACCATGCAAACGCCACGGTAACGGCAACGTGAGGCCAGGAAGTGCGTTTCATCTATCACCCGACACGTCAAGCGGGTGGCTGGCTCGCGGGCCAATGCCAGCGAGATCGTTAGGCGTCACAGACGCACTGGTGAAGCGATAGATGGCGCGACGATTAGCCGTGCTGGGCTCTTGGCCTTGCTCCCAGCGCCAGTACATGGCAGGAGGAACGCCCAGCCAGCGAGCTGCTTCATGCCGGGTCATACCGGCAATGCGTTGGCGAAAATGACTTAATTGCAAGGCGACCTCCTTTATCACAGGAGGTAAACATTACCTGAAAAGTAATAAAAAAGACAATAGCGGGCTGTTATTGGGCTTGCATATTACCTAATGCACTAAATAAACCTAATAAGTTACACATAACCTCTTGTATTACTCGAAAAGTAATACGATATTGTTATCATTCAGCGGCGTCACAGGGGCGCCACTTATCGAAAAAAAATCAGGCATAGCAGTTAAATAAAGGAAGGAAGGGCGATGGAACTCAGCATTCGTGAGAAAAGACAGGCGCAGGGCATCACGGTTAGCGAGCTAGCAAGGCGCATGGGTACAAGTGTTGCGAACATGAGCCGCTGGGAGCGCGAGCCGCAGCGGGTCAACTTGGTAACGCTTGAAGAGATAGCCGCAGCGCTGAGTGTTCCCCCCGAAAGCCTTATTTCAAACAGCAATCAGTTAGCGATGACGAATAGCGAAGGGCTTGGTGCGAAAAATTCGCTTGTCGTGATGGTCAAGAGCTTGCAACCAGGCCGCCCGGACTTCCCGTTCGAGCGCAGCTATCTGTTGAGTATTACGCAGCGCCCGCACACCGAACTGGGTGCTGCGATAGTAGAAGACGACGCCATGGCCAATACACTGAAAATTGGTGACGCGCTGCTGATCGAGCCGTGCGATACAGCGGAGCGTCCGGGCATCTATGCGTCGAAGCAAGGAAACGTTCTCCGCGTGCGCCGTGTAATGGAGGGCTTGGAAGAGGGGCGTATAAGCATAATGACGGATAACGACGATTATCCCGACTTTGAAGATGTTGAGGTAGAAAGATTCCCAGTGACCGGCAGGGTGATCTGGATCGGGCGCTCTCTGAACGGCCCAGCATAAAAATGTTTCTTTGTTGACTCTCAGGTAATTAATACTCTAGCATTACTTTTCAAGTAATACAGGGCGGCGAAAGCTGCCCTTTTTTGGCCTTGACTGTTACCTGTAGGGTAACGTTTATCGCGAAGGGTAATGCTTTGACACACTCGCAGCACACAACAAAGGCGCCAGGGGTCTACTCAGACCTGTCTAATGCCGACTATCACGGGGGCGATGGCGTTTCCAAGTCCGGCCTCGACTTGATAGACAAGAATCCAGCTACTTACCGCTATGTAAAAACCAATCCCGAAGAACGCACTGAAACGCCCGATATGCGTATTGGGTCAGCACTTCATGCGGCTGTTCTGGAGCCTGAGCTGTTCGTCACTGAGTATTGCCGTGGGCTGCGCCGCCAGGACGTGCCCGAGGCGGTTGACGACCGTGAAGAGCTGGTGGCGATGGTTGAGGCGGTCAACAAACAGCGGATCGACGCCCACCCTAACGCTATCCGGGGCACGGACGAGCTTACCGCCAAAATCCAAGAGTTAAACAAGAGTCGCAAGGCCAAACTGCCGGTAAGCGGCAAGGCTGATGAACTGATTGCTCGCATTGTTGCAGAAATTCATGGCGGCGATGGCGAGGCGGCGACCGACCTTGATGGCATGAAGGCGACCGACCTGAAAGCGATTATTCAGGCCGAAAACGAAAAGCGTCCCGGCCTACTGTCACCCAGCGGCGACCGTAAAACGCTGGCTAAACGTCTGCGTGACAATGGCGTAGAGGTTGAGCTGTGGTCGGATATCTGCGAAGCCTTTGAAGCTGAGCACGGCACGACTTACATCATGGGTACCAGCGCGAGCCGTACCGATATGGCCGCCTGGCTAAATGCCAATGGCGTAGAGGTGACGCTGTGGTCAGACGTAGTAGAAGAGTGGAACGCTAATAACGGGCACCGCACGATTTTAAGCGATGCGGAGTACAGCCTGGTGATCGCTATGCGCGATTCCGTTATGGCCCACCCTGCCGCTGCCAAAATCATGCGCATGCAGGGCGTTGCCGAGCAAAGCATTTACTGGCGCGACGAAGAAACCGGCGAGCTTTGCCGAGTTCGCCCTGATTGGTGGGTGCCCGCTAAACGCCTGATGGCCGATGTTAAGACGACGGACGATGCAAGTCGTGAAGGCTTTATGAAGTCAATTAGCAAATGGCGCTACCACGTCCAGCACCCCTTTTACCTCGACGGCGCCAACGCCGCTATCCGCCAAGCCAACCTGCCCTACCCCGAGCAGCGCTATTTCGTTTTTATCGCCGTTGAGAAAAAGCCCCCCTATTGCGTGGGCGTGTACACCCTGACCGATGAATCCATTGAAGAGGGTCGCATGGAATACCGGCAGAACCTGTACGACTACGCCGCGTGTCGCGCCAACAACGACTGGCCCGCTTACAGCGACGGCATTGAAACCATATCCCTATCCGACTGGTACCTGCGCCGCGCCCGCGAACGCAGAGAAGCCGCTTAACAGGAGTATTAGCTATGTCAGTAATTCAGATTCGCCCAGCCGAACGCAAAGGCGCCCGGATGGTGATAGGCCTTGCAGGTATCAGCGGTTCCGGCAAGACCTTCTCTGCTTTGCAGTTGGCGTGGGGTATCGCGGGATATGACGCGAGCAAGGTGGGCCTGCTGGACACCGAAAACCGCCGTGGATCGCTCTACGCCGACGCACTGAAAGATGCCAACGGCAACACACACCAATTCATGATTGGCGACCTCTACCCTCCGTTTAGCCCTGACCGTTACGCAGAAGCGATCCACGCTTTCCAGAAAGCGGGCGTTGAGGTGCTGGTAGTCGACTCCACTACGCACGAATGGGAAGGCAGCGGTGGTTGTGAGGAAATTGCGCATAACACCAGCTCAAAAATGGCCGACTGGAAAAAGGCTAAGGCGGCTCATAAGCGCTTCATGAACGCCCTGCTGCAAACGGATATGCACATTATTCCGTGCATTCGAGCGCGCGAAAAAATGGACTTTACCGACCCGAAAAAGCCGGTGTCGTTAGGCGTGCAGCCGATTCAAGAAAAGAACTTTATGTTCGAAATGACGGCCAGCTTGCTTATGTGGAACGAAGGTACCGCGCAGCAAGTGCTCAAGTGCCCGGAAGAGTTGAAGCCGATCTTGGGCCGTGGCCAAGGCTACCTGACAGCGCAGGATGGATTTGCGCTTCGCCAGTGGGTGGCTGGTGCGGGCGGCAATCAGACGCTCGAAAAGTGGCGCAATCGTCTCCAGTCAATCACTGAGCAAGGCGAGAAAGTTGTCATGGACGCCTGGGGCAAGACGCCCGCCAAAATCCGCGATGCACTTGGCAATGACTTCTATCAGTCAATTATCAAAAGCGCCAAGGCGTTTGACCAGCAGTACCGCGACGAGCAGGCGGCCAAGTCAGGCAGCGGTGACGTGGCCGACCTCAATAACATGATTGGTGAAGAAGCGGACGCTGAGGCCGAGCGCGAGGAAGCGCTGGACGCCGAAGCCGAAGCCGAGCCCGCCGACGCTTACCCGGAAGACGAAAGCACAGAGCCCCAGCCGACCGACCAGGCCGATGGTGAAGCCGACCAGGAAGAGCCCGAGCCCGAGCCCGAGCCCGAGCACCGCGCTGCCGAGACACCTGAAATTTAATGCGAGCAACCACCGCTTCACGGCGCTTTATACAGCGCCGTGCCTATGCCACCTGGCTAAGCGGTGAGCGGCACCGATTCGAGGTGCCGCAGCACCATCATATTTACACCGACCAGGGCGATTACGTCATCGGCTGCGCCATTACCCATTGCGAGGTGTGGCGGCAACCGAAAGTTGATATCGCCGTTGTGGAATTGAGAGACGAAACCGTATGGCTGACATAGCCGACCTCGCCGCCGATCGGCAGGCATTGATTAATAACGTGAGCGCGTCCTTACGAAAAGACGTAAGCAACCGCCCTACCCCTAATGGCGAGTGCCATTACTGCGGTGATGACGTGACCGGCGAACGCATCTTTTGCGACTCGGTATGTGCCCGTAAGTGGAACCATGAGCAAGAGCGACTAAAAAGGAACGGACGATGAACCCTTTGGAATACACCCCGCTGGCGATGACGACCGCAAGCCCGAGCGCGGGGGATCACGGCGTCAGTAGCGACCTGGTTCATGCCGTGCTGGGCCTTTGTGATGAAGCAAAAGAGCTGGTGGAAGCGAAAACGACCGAGAACGTGATCGAAGAGCTAGGCGACCTGCTTTGGTTTGTCGCGCTGGTGGACTCCACGTTGGCGTTGAGCATTTTTGAGCGCTACAAGCTAGGCCGCGTAGAAGGCGCTACCCCGTATGACATTGTGTCGTCGGCGCTGGCCTTGTGTGGTCTGCTTAAAAAGCCCTATGCCTACGGCAAAGGGCTGCCGACAGACGAAATGGCCCACCATCTTTTCGTGATTATCAATGCCGTTGAGACGATGGCCCTGCGCCTGAGCATGACGCTTGCGGAGGTCATGGAGCTTAACTTGCTAAAGCTCAAGATGCGCTTTCCTGAGCGCTTTAACTGTGCGGCTGCTATCGGGCGCAACGTTGCCCATGAAAGGGCGCTGTTTGAGCACTGGCAAACCGTCCTACCCATCATTCGCCGCTCGGCAGTGTGGTTCCTGTGCCAAGTCGAAGACCTGGAGAATACCAAGTCGTATCTGGGCACGCATCACGCAGGCATGAGCGACACAAAGTACCTCAAGCCCGTGGCGAATAACCGTCCAGGCTATTGGCTGGCATACGCCCTCCCCTCCACTGAACAGGAAGCAATCTAATGGCACGCGGTATTAATAAGGTCATCCTGATTGGCAACCTTGGCCAAGACCCGGAAGTGCGCTTTACGCCTGCCGGGGCGGCAGTCGCCAATTTGAACCTCGCTACCAGTGATACGTGGCTGGATCGCCAAAGCGGTGAGCGCCAGGAACGTACCGAGTGGCACCGTGTCGTTCTTTTCAACAAAACGGCGGAAATTGCCCAGCAGTACCTCAAGAAAGGCGCCAAGGTCTATATCGAAGGCCGCCTACAGACACGTAAATGGCAGGATCAGAGCGGCCAGGATCGTTACAGCACTGAAATCGTGGCCAACGATATGCAGATGCTCGATGGCCGCAGTGGTGACTTCCAGGGCGACCAGCAGAATCAGCCCCCGCAGAACCAGCGGCAACCGACCCAGAGCACCGCCCAGCAGCCCCCGGCCCGGCAGCCCAGCACACCACCAGTGCAAAACAACAGCCCTGCCAACCCGAACGCTAATCCGGGCGCGCCAAGCCCCGATAGCTTTGACGACTTCGATGACGAAATTCCGTTTTAGCGCATTCAAGTAGTTGATTTAATTCAATTAATATAAATTAGGGTTAAAATGAAAGCTGAATTTATTGCGTTGGATAGTGTTGCGTTCAAGGCCGGTATACTGACTATTTTGGCGGCTGAAATCACTCAGTGGACGTATGCCGAGCTGCTTGAGAAGACGCTTGCGGTACGGGAGCGCCTGGGCCTTGAGGATCACCAGTTAACTGCCGCGATTGCCGGTCAGTCAGTAGACGACATTATCCTCCTGGTAGGCGGCTGTGCGGTCAATAAGGCCCGCTTTGAAGAGCACAAGGCTCAAGTGCAGGACGAAGAGCTGGCGCGGGGCTTGATGCGTGATGCTGTTGAGGCGGCGAGCGTGGGTAGCGAGGCCGTCAATGAAGATGGCGAGTCAATCATGCAGTCAACCGTGGATGCGTTTAATGCCGTGACCGGCTGCGATTTAAGCGAGGCTGAGGGATTTATCTTCTTGGCACTTGAACGGCTGACCGCCAGCTGCCAGGGAAACGGGATCGACTACCCGGAAGCGGCTCGCTTTGTAACGCTTACCGGGCAGGCTGAGGCGAAGCGCCAGCGTCGTGTAGGTATGTCGGCAGAGGTGGCGTTATGACGTGCCCCTGGCTCCCTTCTCCTATCGAGATAGAAGGCCTAACGGGCGTTCCTTGGACGCCCAAGACAGCAGAGGGTCAAATTCGCTACCGGGTAGAAGCGGTTGCAGCAGGAAGCGGTATGTTGAAGGGCGTGCCTATCGTCATGTATAGCGACCTCCAGCAGCCCACACACATCAATGCTATGACGCTGCAACAATTCAGGCACGTCATGAAGCCCATTCACAACGATTAAGTAGCAACGACAAGGCCGCCTACGGGCGGCCTTTTAGCATGGAGCCCGACTGATGCGACTCACTACCCAAGACCTGAAAAAAGCGGCTGAGATTAGCGCTAAGGCCAAGGTGGTAAAGGCGGCACCCAAGCGCCTGGATGAAGTAAGCGATGCCGAGCTGGAAGCAATGTCGATGGCCAGCGTAAGTAAATTAGAGGGCTGCGAAGTGAGCAAGTCTACGCTCTTTGCCCGGATAAACTGCGAAGGCATGAGCGTTCGCGAGGCGGCAGAAATGCCTCCTAAAAAGCCCAAAAAGCACAAGCCCAGCCGAGTGGCCAAAGGAAGATTCCACTGGGAATTATAATCAAAATCCGCGTCCATTAGACTAAAGTATATTACACGCAATGCAATGTATTGGGGTAGTCTATGTGTATCGAAAACGCACACGGAGATTTACCCATGATGAACGCAGAACACAAAAAACTGATTGGCTTGGCGGTAGGTGTACTTGGCTTTGTAGGACTGGCGGTGGCTGGTCAAATGGACGAAGGAAATAAGGCCGATGTGGATGCAACACACCAGCGGTATTGTGACAATATTGCCCTTTGGAACGCCGAAGCTGCACGCGGCATCCCAGAGATTGAGCGCACGGGTCACGATGATTGGCGTGGCACTGCATCGCGTTACTGCAAGGGTTCAAACATCGCCCGCTAAAGCCTGTCAGGTGAACCATGAAGCCTCCTTTAACGGGGGCTTTTTTGTGGCTGGAATCCCTGCCTTTGCGCTAAGTTTGCGCGGGTTTTGCGCACTCATTTAGCTAGGGTTGCGCGGATTTAATACACTTTTTGCGCGCCCTTCTCCTAGCCTGCTCGGGTTTGGCTCGCTATTTGCGCACCTGTTTATAGCCTATTGCTCGCTTTTAGCTCGACTATTGCGCGGGTTTTGCGCGAATACATATGCTTGCGCGGCTATTGCGCGGTTTTTTTTCGGGTTTTGCGCGCTTTGCTCTTGCTAGTGCGTTTTGCTCAGTCTAATCTATGTGAAGTTCATGCGCGGGGATGGTTATGAAAGACGATAATTTAGACCACCTGATACCCCGTAAAAAAGAGATTCACCAGGTATCAGGATGGGCGTCTGTACAGCTGCGCTATATCCGTGAAGAGCTAAAACCGTTAGTAGAAAGTGGCATGCCAGTGAAGCACATTATGAGACTGTTGGAGCCGTTAGAAATAACGCAGCGCCGTGAAACGGTAAGACAGTTTTTGCTTGATGAGTTTCCAGAGCATTACGCTCGCTACTATGCCAAAGGCGACACGGCCAAGCGGATACGCGGGCAGGTTTCGGAGCAAAAACCGATACCCAAAACAGTACAGCGAGAAGCACCAAAAAAAGACACGCCTATAGCACCAGTTGAAACACCAGCGCCGCCCAAGGCAGCCGCTAAACCGGCACAAGGCACCAGGCGGTTAAACGTGGAAGGCATGTTAAGCAGCGCCAGCGAATTTACCGCTGGCAAACACCTCGATAAGCAAGGAGAAAACGAATGATCCTGGTCATCAACACGAAAGGCGGTAGCGGAAAATCCACGGCATCCATGCAGCTATTGGCCCCTTGGGTACTCAGTCGTACAGGCAAAGCGGCGGTGGTTGAACTGGACGATGAAAACCACGATAGCGCCGATTACACCGACAGCGCGATCCAGTCAGAGCGCGTAATGGTCGGCAAGGAAGTCGATGCAGAATATGCGATTGATGAACTGGTAGACCGCACAGACGATAACTTTGTGATTGCGGATATCGGCGGCAACCGCACCAGCGCAATGGCGCTGCAACATATCGGTGCGCGTGGCTATGATGCGTTCATTAACTTGATCGTCATTCCTGTATCCGGCCCTGGGCAAGACGTTAAAAACGCGCAGAAGACGCTCGATCACGTCCGCAACCTTATGCCCGACTATGAAGGGCCGGTGCTAATGGTGATGACGCGCACTACGACCACTGATGTGCGCAGCGTGCGCCGTCGCATGCCGGACGCCTTTCATCTACTCGCAAAGGAGAAGTTGGCCGGGCCAATCATCCTGCCGACTGATAATTCTTTTCCAATGAGCCGTATGCTCAAAATGTCAGTATGGGAAATTGGCCAGCAGGGCGACGAGCTGAAAAAGCAGTTGCGCGCAGCAATGGGCAAGGCTCGCCAAAACCCTGAAAAACGCGAAGAGCTGGCGCTATTGAACTCGGTCGTATCGGACTCTTTAGTGATGCACGAATATCTTGAGCAGCAGTTTGGCGAACTGGATAAGGTGCTTGATCTTCGCGCAGCGTTGCGCGCAGGGGGCGATGCAGAGGAAGACGCGCCAGCAGCCAAAGCAAGCAGCAAGGCCAAAGCGAGCGCATAGAAAAAAGCCCTTATCTGGCGGGCACCAAGATAAGGGCAGTACCACGCAGTAACGAGCAAACGTGATAGCGGCGATCATAGCATATATGGTCGCCGCTTTTGCTTTGGCGGCATTTAGCGCTACGCTCGATGCAGACGGCGATCAATGAGGCGAAGTCATGGTAATGGCGTCTATATGGCTTAAATGGGGCGATGTAGACGCCCAAAGCAAGCAAAGCAGGCCTGACAGGGCGGTGCTACTAGATTTACACGCGCTGGGGCTCTTTGAGCTGAATGGCATGCCGGTACAGCAATGGGCGTACCTTCCACCCATCGAACCAGGTGCATTGCTCGAAGTGGTCATGCTGGATCGGGGGGCCGTGGTGCAAGTGGTGGATGCAAGCGCCCCTACGCTTATGCCAGGGCCATTGCTTTTGGTCTGCGATAGCGCAGGGGAAGAGGGCGAGGTGGCCGTGGCCGTACTGGTGGATACGGTAGAATTTTGTGGGCCAATATTGCATCATATGAAATAAAAGAGTTGACCGTTTTTTACTTTAAAAGTAATGTTGTTGCCTATAAGGGCATTCACATACTTTTAAGGTAATTCGCCATGTTTAGGGCCACCAATGTGCGCATTTATCCCACCGCTGAACAGGCTGATTTTTTAAATCGCCAGTTTGGGCAGGTGCGGTTTGTGTACAACTCGGCCCTACGCATCATGTCGCACCGCTACAAGCGCCATGGTGACAAGCTGACCGCTCGGCATGATATGAGTAAACTGCTGACCAGGGCGAAGAAGTCGGCGCGTTACGAATGGCTGAAAGAGACGGATTCCCAGGCATTAAATAAGGCGCTGGATAACCTGGACGATGCCTTTCAACGCTTTTTCAAAGGGCAGGGTCGCTACCCGAACTTCAAGCGCAAGCACGGAAAGCAGTCCAGCACTCATAGGACAAGCCTAAAAGTAGGTGAGCACTCCATCAAGATACCCAAGCTAAGCCCGATCAAGGCCAAGATTCACCGGGCAGTTGAGGGCAGGGTGCGCAGCATTACCATTAGTCGCACGCCTACGGGTAAGTATTTCGCCTCTATCTTGGTGGATACGCCCCAAGTGGAAACCAAGCCGCTAACCAATCTCTCCCTGGCTGGCGTGGTAGGGCTTGATATGGGGCTAAGCCACCTGCTGATAGACTCTAACGGCCACAAAACGGCTAACCCGAAGTTTCTCAAAAACGCCCAGGCTAATTTGAAGCGCAAGCAGCGTAAGCTCTCGCGCAAGAAGAAAGGTAGCGCTAACCGCACCAAGGCGAGGGTACTGGTTGCCAAGGCCCATGAGCGCGTAGCCAATGCCCGTAACGACCTGCAACACAAGCTGTCTCGTAAGATTGTTGACGATAACCAAGCGGTGATTGTCGAGACACTAAAAGTAAAAAACATGATGAAAAACCACTGCTTGGCGGGCGGTATAGGCGATGCGTCATGGGGCGCGTTGCTGACTAAGCTGGAGTACAAGGCCAAGGCGCAAGGCAAGCCAGTGGTGAAGATAAGCCAGTGGTTCCCTAGCTCTAAAACGTGCCACAAGTGCCAGCATAAGGTTGACGCCAATGTGGATGGCATCGACCTTAGCAAATTGAATATTCGTGAATGGATGTGCCCAAAGTGTAACGCCGTTCACGACCGGGATATTAATGCCGCGCTAAACATTAAGCAGCAAGGCATTGTCCAGTTAAAGGCGGAAGGGTTTTCCGTCTCTGCCCGTGGAGGCAAGCAGAAGTCTCGCGTCAAATTGACGAAAGCAGCTGCCGTTGAAGCGGGAAGCAACGCGCAAAGGGCGCTCGCGCTCTAGTGGCAAGTCAGGTGCGTAGCAGGCCACATTTTGAGAGTGGCCAAAACGATGTATCACCGGTGGCAAGTCAGGTGCGTAGCAGGCCACTTCGCGATCAAGTCCGGGCGTTCAGTGGTTTCGTGGCAAGTCAGGTGCGTAGCAGGCCACAGCTCCAGGCTTAAATGCACAGAATGAGTCTGGTGGCAAGTCAGGTGCGTAGCAGGCCACAGTGAGTGCGTTGGAAACACACATTCAATTCACGCGCGTAGCGCTTGGCGTTAAGAAAGACGGAACGCAAATAACCCTTTTCTAAAGGTATTTGCAACCCACTGAATTTAAACGACGCGCCAGCGCTCATTAAAAAAGGGTGCTGGCGCGTTTTATTGCATTTTATGCAATAAAAGCTATTTTTTTATGACTGCCGAAAAGGTAGCTTAGAAAACCTTCGAGCCGCCAGAACCGGAAGGCGGGAAGTGAACTGCCGAACAGGTAGATTGAGCCCCATTGCCCTGCGGGTTGCAGAGCTTTTCCGTTTCATGATTTACCGTGCCAGGAGGTTTAAATGAGCAGCAATACAACACGCCTCGCGCCCAAGGATCGCAAGGCATTTTTCGACGCACAAATCAGAGCCAAGACGTTAAAGCGCCGTGGTGTGCGGCTATCAGTATCGGCGCTCGATGTGCTGGTAGAAGACTTTAAATTCCACCCGCCAAGGGGATTGGCGCGGCGTTTTGCGCATGATCGTCCGCGCGCAAGTGACGATGCCTACCTGGCGAGCCTGCTAGGCACTTCACCAGGGTACTGGCTGCGAATGGCGAAAGAAGGGCCATCTTATCGAAACGTGTGGGATGCTTTGGAAGATACGCCTACCAGGCTGTATAACGAATAACCCCGGCACTAGGGCCGGGGCTGTCTGTCGGGCTTAATCGAACGTGGGCGCGCTTTCTACGCTACCGTAACCGGGCACGTCGGCGCGATTGAACTGCGGCCTTGGCACGCTTTCACCGATAAACTTTCCGCCGCCCAGGGGGAGGGTGGGCGCTTTTTCTCGGTCGACCCGCGCCACTTGCTCGAAAAACGCAATTTCCTTGGCCACGTCGCCCGCCTCGACTGCCTCTAGGACGTGCTGGGGAACCATGACGTGATAATCCTTGGCCCACTCCACCAGGCGCGCTTTGCGTGAGTCACCGGCCTGGCGAGCCGTTTCTAGCTCGCTTTCAAGCTCCAGCAACCGCGACTCCAGAATTTGCGTGGTTTCCATCAACTCCACTTCCCGTTCACCCGCTGCCGCTACTGCCAGGTAGGGGCTGGTAAACGTATCGGTATAGAGCCGGGCCTTGTCTTCACTCAGGCCGCATGAGCGCATGGCTTCAAAAATCTGGTCGCGTTCATCGCTCAGCTGGCTGGCGCTCTCCATAATCTGGTAGCTGCGGTTGCTTGAGTAGCCTGGCGTCATCACGTAGTCCATGCCGTGATAGGAGCTAAGCCGGGTAGCGGAGGTGCGATGGCCGTCGCGGCCACCTGTAGCCCACGAAAAGCCGCCCACCTGCGACTGCATCATGGCCTGCACCGCTTTGCCGGGATCGGTGCTGAGAATGTCTTGTACGTGCTCTACATTGCCATCGTTATCAATGCTAATGGCCTTGGTGACGCACGCCGGGATATTCTCAATCACGATAGGGCCGCTGGGGGTCTGTACCGTTTCGACCTCGCTTAGGTCGAGCTTGCCGGTGATCTGGCGGCGGCCATGGCCAAAGTAGCCGGTAGCCTCACGCAGCTTGATGCGTTCGCGGGTCGCCGGGCTTTCCAACACCTGGCGCACGTTGTCAATTTCGTACTTACGAAAGTTGCCGCTAATCTTGCGGCCATGGTCGAAAATATTAAACGAAAGGGTTACTTCTTTATTGCTGCTCATGCGGCTATCTCCAGCTCGGCTAAGACTTCATAAATGAGGGTTTTAAGTTGATCTTGCTGCGCCTGGTTGACGCTCTCCCCGATGATTTCCCCGCCGTCTTCATCGACTTCCGGGGCGACCTTTTTCACGTCAGCAAGGAAGCGCTTGGCCTTCTCTTCATCGACCTTCATCAAGTCAGTCAATAGCCAGTTTTGGAACTCATTGGTCTTCACATTGCCCAGCATCGGGTCAATCATTTGCATCAAGCTGGTAACGCTGGTGGCGAACTGCACCTGGCGCTCGGATTCTTCCGCTTGCTCGCGCGCAATCGCCGTATTCAGCGAGTGGAAACGCACCTGCCACGGCCTGTCGGATGCCGTAAACACCTTGCCGTACTTGTAAGCAATGTGAATGTCGAAAAGGCGCTGAATCATCGCCTCGACAGCAGTGCGCACCATGTTGGCTTTCATTGCTGCCATGACGCTTACCCGGAAAAATCCGCCGTCGCCCATGCCCCCGCTCATTTGTTCACCGAAGCCGAGTAGGGCGGGTTCAATACCAATAGCGCCGCCCAGGCGGTTGACGTGAAAATTAACGTCGGCAATGTCGGCAATGTCGGGCTTGCCTTCCACCGTGGAAATATCCAACTGCCCCTGGCCAGCGCTAAAAATGGGGATGATGTGATTCCAAACGGTTTGCACGTAGCCTTTACGCAGCGATTGCTTAGCTTGCGCGGTGCTGGCCTTCTGCATTTGGCCGCCGATGGTGTTGAGGTATTCAGCGGCCTTCTGAGGGTTCAGCTTGCCCGTTTGTACCCCAATCAATCGCTCGACGTTGGCCGCGTTCTTGCGGCTCATGTTGAGCGATAAAATAGCTTCTTGAAGGTCTGTCCATGGCTCGAAGGCGGTTTCGATCAGGCTGGTACCGTAGTCCTGAGACTCGATATAGCCCTCTCCTTTCCAGTCATCGCTATCAATGCTGAACGTGTCGCCGTTGTGGCGGTGTGGCTCGCGGTTGAAGTGGTCGAGCTGCCAGTTGGGCAGTTTGATTTCCACATACGACCAGGGCGCCATAAGCCGCAGTATGCCCTTGGAGCGCTCATGGCCGGTTAGCTGCTGCCAGCTGCTTGCAAAGCCCGCCAGGTTGCCCACGCGCTCGAAGCGGCTAGTGAAGTCGGGCAGGGTGTAGTAGTCGTGGCGTACCTGGGTAACGCCCACACCTTGCTCGCCATACACGCGCAACGGCTGCCAGCCCAGCAGGCAAGCACCGTAAGCCCACTTTTCCAGGTTGGCGTTTAGCAGCGCCTTGAAGGAGTTGCGCAGGTCTTCAACAATCTCTTCATGATCGTTGCCGTCCACGCTGTCTATGCTGATTATCTCCCCGGTTTCCGGGTTCGATGAAAGCGCATGCGAAAGGTGCATTTTAAGCGCGCTGTCTATCGTCGGGTCTTTGCCCATCAGGCGAAGTGTGGCGTACTTTTCCAGCCGACTAACCGGCATGCGGCGGATTAGTAAGTTGCCGTCCGGTGCCGACTTGACGCCCTCTTTAGCATCCACCATGCCGCCTGACTCGCCATCAAGCATAGAGCTTGCCCCGGAGCCTGGCGTGGAACTGGCCACGCCCCCGGATTGAACGCTTAAAGGTGATGTTTCCAGGTCGTCGGCGTGGCTTGCGCGAAACAGCTCAGTCCATACGCTGCCCTTGGTGGCCTTGGGCTTTTTAGGTGACTTCGCCATTACGCCCTCCGCGTGTTAGTAGCGTGCGCGCCATCAAAATGCCTTCCAGCTCTTCATCGCCCACGTAGTAGGTGCCCGTTTCGCCATCGTCATAATCGACGGTGTGGCTCGGGCTTGTCAGTAGGCCGGTGCTAAAAGCGTGCTCAGCAAAGGTGTAAGCCGCTGCAATCGTAAGCCGGGGCGTTGAATAGGTGAGGTCGCTTAGTGCGTCATCGTCGTCTATTTCCGTCCCGAACTGGGTGTAGCCCGCCTCAATCAGCAGGGCTTTCAGCGGCCACCAATAGGGGCCGAAGCCCCGGTATTGCGCTGGGTGACGCGATAGCGTGCTGGCGATGCCCCGCAGATAAGCGGCGACAAAATCGCCGCCGCCTGATTCGGTGCTAATCAGCTGTTCCAATGCGTCAATGCTGTAGCGTGCCAGGGTCATTGAAATGCCTCCATTAGCGCATCGTAGTCGAGTCCATCAGCGGGCATGTGCCACCACAAATTGTCATCAAAAATTGTCCAAGTGGCATTGTACCTTGATTGTAACGATTTGTTACCTGCCAGGATATTCGCGAGGTGGCCACTTTTACCTGACGGGTCAAAAAGCATGAAACGCTCGCCGGGCTGGCTGGTGGTAGCGGGTGCGCGGGATTTACGGCGCCCGCCGCCCTTGGGCTGCCAGGTGCTTTCGCTGGCGTTAAGCTTCACTTCGATGCCGTGGCCTTCAAAGAAGCCCGCTACGCCTTCCGGCAGGCTCTCTGCCAGTGCTTCGGCACGTTCGCTTGCCGCTTGCCGCTCGGCTTCTTGCTCGGCCTCCTGAGCGGCCTGCTTCGCGTTGGCCAGGCTAACCAGGCGTGCCTCAGCGTCATCAATGAACGCGGTCAAACGGTCGGCATAATCAACGGCCTGCCGCTCGATCAGCGCACGCAAAGCTCTTACGTCTACGTCGTAACCGGCCTCTTTAAGTTCTGTTTCCAGCGTTCTGTCCATGCCCGCTGCAAAGCGGTAGGAAAAAGCGTGGTAACGGCACGTCGCCAGGCGGGCGCGGATAACGGCAGGCTCGATGTATTCGCCTTGCGTCAATTTGAGCGCCATCGGCGCGCTGGTTTCGTCGGTGACTTCGTTCTGGAGCAACGTGTACTTAACGGCAAGCGTCTCGCTAACGGTTTCGACCATTACGTTATCGGGCACCGGATTGCCGTAAGCCTGCATGCCCTCAGCAAGCCAGTCTTCGCCCAGCAGTTCGCGCGCAAGGCCATCCACGGCGCTTTGCTGGTACTTGTCACGGCGGGCCTTGATGGCGGCGGCCATGGCGCGGTCGCGCCACGCCTTTTCGGCAGGCCGTGGTTTTACAATCTGACCACCTTCATCCAGTACGCTACGGGCTGCGCGCTTCTCGGCAATGATTAGCTCGCCATTGCTGTCAGCGACGATCAGGTGCCCGTAAGTAAGTCGATCAAGTAGCTTGGTACCACGCTCGGCAAGCCAGGCGTCGTCTACCGCCATGCCTTGCAGCGACGTGTAGCCGATGCTTTGACCGTTACTCAAAATATGCTGGTCGATCTGCTCCTGGGTCAGGCTAACCGAGGTGTAGGCGCCCATCTGATTAATCGGCGTGCTGGTAGGCTTGGCGTGCGGGTTGCGGCTGGCCAGGTCTTTGAGCTGCACGGTGCCAGCGGCCTGATCCAACGCCACCACTTGCAGTAGCGCGCCGTATTGGGTGGTAAATACCTGGCCCTGCTCCACGATATCGCCGCTTAGGGTGGTCAGGTAGTTGCCATCATTCATCAAGCGCTTGGCGTCCAGGTCGATACGCCCCTTGTCTTGCTCATTAGCAAGGCGGCCTTCAATTTGACGTATTTCTGCCTTAGCCTTTTCACGCTTGGCCTGCATGCGTGCGCGGGCCTCGTCTTCATCGCGGCCACGCTCGCGGGCATTGTAGGCTGCACGGCTTTCAGCGCTGTCGTAATTGGCCAAAAACGCTTTGTGCCGTTGCAGGTTGGACAAGTCAATACTGGCGCGACGGTTGGCGCGGGCGCGTACCTCTTCGGCCTGGCGCTTACGCTGTGCCTCGATCCGGGCGCGGGCCTCTTCGGGGTTGGCGGCAAGCATGATGGCCATATCGTCCTCGCTACCGGCGTTGGCGTTCGCTGCCGTAGCGGCGTCGCCGTAAAACAAGTCTTTGATCCAGGTCGATTTGCGCTTGAGCGATTCAAGGCGGTAGCCGTCAAAGCTGCCCTTGCCCATGTAGTAAATCACATCGACATTGGCAGACGTGTTGCCCTGGCGAACGCCGCGCCCGTTGCGCTGCTGGATGCTGGCGGGCGTCCATGGCAGGGTCAGGTGGTGTATGGCCGTGGTGCCTTTCTGCAAGTTGACGCCGACCTCGGCCTTTTTGTTGGCGATGATGATGCGGGCCTTGCCGGTGTTGTAGGCGTTGCTGATTTTCTCCAGCTTGTCGCCTTTAGCGGTATCGGCGTTAATGATGCCGATTTCATCCGCCTGGATCGGCAGGTGGTGGGTAATGATCCGCTTGATTTTTTCGTGCTGGGATTTTTCCTCAGTGAAAATGATCTGCTTGCCGCCGCGCTCATACTCTTTGCGCAGGTTATCCAGCAGTTTGGCGTACTTGGGCATAACCGGGTGGGCTACGTCCTTTTCCGTGATGCCGAACTTGGAAAGGCGCTTGACGACTTCCTGCTCATAAAACTCAGGCACTACCAGCAGCAGGGCGCCGTCGTTGTTGTCCAGGCGGTAGGCGCTCTCCAGGGTGACTGGCACGTTCTCCATTTCGCCGGTTTCTTCGTCACGCAAACGGCGGGTGACGCTTTCCGGCAGGTCGGCTACCAGTTTTTTCACGTTATCCCGGTAGCGGTCGGGCAGGGTGAAGCTCATGGTGCGCAGGTACAAATCCATGTCGGTCGTGATGCGATCCATATCACGAATGATGGCGAATACCGGGCGGGATTCTTCTACCGTAAAGGTGCCGTCTGCGTGCTCGGTAAGCTCCGGCTCCTTGTTGATTGCATCCGCCTCTTGGCGCAGCTCTTCGTAAATATCCGCCTGCTCTTGGGTCATATCGACTGTGGCATGAACCTCAGTGCTATCAGGCATCTTGAGGCTGTTATCGGCGTCGTTTACGTCCTCAGCGCTCTTCATGTTGGTAAAGCGGTGGAACAGGTTGCGCAGTGCATCCAGGTTCTGGAAGCCCGACACGCCTTCCTCGTTCACTACGTCCCCGGAAAGCTTGGTGCGGGATACCTCTTCGATCTGGCAGAAGTGCTGCACAAAATCATCAACGTTGTTAATGCCCATGCGCTCGAAAAATTCCGCCGGCACAATGTGGCTTAGCATGTTGTAGATTTCGACCGGCGAGTTAGTCACCGGGGTGGCAGTCAGCATGACCGGGCCTGCACCGTTGTTGCGGCTGCGCAGGTGATCCATCTTGACGGCCATATCAACACTGCGCTTGGCCGGTATCGGCGTCGGCAGGTAAGCCAGGCGTTGGGTTTCGCCGTTAGCCTGGTAGGTGTTTTTGTATTCGTGGCCTTCATCCACGATCACGCTGTCAAAGCCCATATCCTCAAAGAACGGATACTCGCCTTTTTTCCGGGTGCCGCCGTCGTTGAATTTCTGCTGGTACTTCTCGGATTTCTTTGCCGCGTCATAAGAGCCGTTGCGGCCAAGCTTTACGTCCTCGCCTTGCGCCAGGCTTGCGGCGTAGCTATCGCTTAGCAGGTTCCGGTCTACCATGCGGTCGGCGTAGGCTTCGCGAGTCTCCGGGCGCAGCGGGATCATGCCGAAACGCTCGCGGGAAACGACCACTAAGGTTTTGCTGGTCTGGGGAATGTCGTTCATCTTGTTAAAGATGGTGTCCGCGCTATCGGCGGTCAGTACGTCCCGGTATTGCACTTCACCGTTACGACCGATCTTGGGCGAACCCTCTTCATCGAGTACCGGCTCGCGCTCAATCACGCCGCCTTTTGACTTCGGCGTGAACCCCACAAAGTGAACGTGATCCATGGATTTATGGAACTGGCGGGTTTCGTGGTACCAGTTTTCAAGCACCGCGTTGGGTACCACGATACAGGCCCGTTTCGCGCGGCCCTTTTGGGCGTTGTACTGCGCCAGCGATAGCGCTGACAGGGTTTTGCCCAGCCCCACGTCAAACGCCAGTATGCCCCGGCCTTCATCGCTTAGACGGCGCACGCCCGCCGCCTGGTAGTCGTGGGGGATGATCCAGTCAGCGACGTTTTCTAATTGCAGGTCGCTGCCGTCATACTCCATGGCAACGTGGTCGTTAAACACATCGTTGTAATGCGCGACCAGGCTGTCGACTTCTTCCTGCTGGCGAATCCAGACGTTGAACTCTTCTTCCAGGTCGCGAGCGCGCTGTTTGTAATCGGCGGCAATTTCGGCCTTGCTGGACGTAATGGCCTTGCCGTTCAGGTAGCCAAACAGCTGTTTTTCAAACGCCTTGAGCCTGCTGCCAAAGGCCTCGACAAACTCTCCCTGGGCCGCGTTGTACTGGAACTCGCTGGCATGGCCACGATCATCTAGGAAACGTTCAATCAGCTTGCGGTCGTACCACTTGTCGCGAAGGCTAAACACAATGTTGTCTACGTCCGTAAACTTGCGTTTCGCGTTGATCGCGTCAATTTGGCGCTGCATTTTTTCGGCAAGCACGGGGCTCTCTTCACCTGCCATGGCGCGCTCAAGGGCGGCAGTCTTTTTGACCACGTTGCCACTGGCAAAGAACTCCATGGGCTGCAATAGGCCTTCTGCGGTCACGGCGATGCTGTCATGCTTGGCCATGCCCTCAAGCGTCAGCTCGCCATCGCCCGTGTACGCTGCTTGGGCTATATCCAGAGGGATGGGGGCGCTACCGGCCATGATGGAGGCGTATCGGAGCGCTTCTGCCGGATCGTTAAGGTCATACGCCTGGCCACGCTCGCCAGCTCGCTTGCCGGTTAGCAGGTCAGAAAATCCGCCGTCCTTGGTCATCGAGCGGGCGAAGGCAGCAACGTTGCTGGCACCTTGGCCATTGACCTGGCGAAGCTTGGCGTCTTTTGCGGGGTTGCCGTACTGCTCGACTTCGGCAGTCACCAGACGTTGCAGCTGCTCCCGGCTGGCGTCGTCGGCCTCGCCAGTCTCGCTAACCTGGCGCGCATAGCCGCTAATCTCTGCCCCGATCAGCGCCGCGCGGTAAACGCGCTCACGCATGCCCTTTTCAGCGCCATAGGCGAGCGCAACGGCCTGTTTGATACTGGTGGCGGCGTTTTTCGCGAACGGGCTTTGTAGGCCGTTTTGGGCCTGCTCAAGCGTCAATGTCAGCGCACCAGCCGGGCTGCCCTCTAAGACGCCCTCAAGCACCTTGCTGTCAGTGACACCGTAACGCGCGGCATCAAGTGTGCCGTCGCTTAAAATGCCGCTGCTGGCCTCAACCTTTTGCCACTCACCGGCTACCATTTCGTGCATTTGCATGCCGATAACGCGGCGGTCGCCATCCAGGTAGTTGCGGGTAATGGTTTCGGCGGTGTCCAGCGCGGAGAAGTCAATCCGGCTCTCAAACTTGCGCGCCATCAGGCGTTTCAGGCCTGCGTTGTCGATCTTGCTTTCAACGCGGGTGCGGAAGCCCTCAACAATCTCGCCGTGTACAAAACGCTTGCCCTCGCGCTCGAACCAGCGGCCACTGATAAACGTGTCCCAGTGGACGTTGGCGCTTGTGAGGGTGTCCGCCGTCAGGTCGGGGATTTTCTGCGTCAGGTCGCGGCTGTGCTTACGCATAATCAGCACGTCTACGATAGTATCCGTGCCGTTGCCGTTAGCACCGCCAAAAGTGCCGCTGGGGAGCTTGTGGGCGCCCAAAAACTCAGCCTTGCGGGTAATGTCGCGGCGCCAGTTAATGAACGCCTTGGAGCGCTTGCTGACAATGTTGGGCGGCACTATCAGGGCGACCAGGCCGCCGTGACGCACCTTGTCGATAGCACGGGTGACAAAGTAGCGCTCCATTTCTTTGATATCTTGATATTCCGGGTCGAACTTCGCCCACTTGCCGCGCGCATCGCCAAACGGGACGTTGCCCACGACGCTATCAAAGCTGTTGTCGTCGGCGCTGGCACACAGCTGCTCAAACGACTGGTTAGTAACGTCTTCATCGGGGTGGAGTAGGGCGGCCACGCTGGAGCTGGTGGGGTCGATTTCCGCCCCGGAGACTTTGGCGCCCTTGGGCTTAGTGGCCAGAAACACGCCGGAGCCGGTAGACGGCTCCAGCACACTGCCATTCTCAAAGCCGTTAGCCGCCAGGGCATCCCATACGCCCTCAGCAATAGGGGTGGGCGTGTAGTATTCAGACAAGCTGTTGTCGTCTGCAATGCCGCCGCGCCCGCTGTACTGCATCAGTACGTCGCGCTCTTCGTCGGTCAGTAGGGTAGGGTCGCCATTAACGCGGGCCACAATCGCGCGCGCCTGGTCGTTGATTTCTTTGCGGGCCTTCTGGCCACGCTTGCGCAAGCCAAACTGCATCTGCCCTTGTAGGCTGCTGGCCGTGTCGGTGTTGCCTGTCTCGTCAGCAAGGCCTTTAAGCGCTGTGATGATCGCGCCGAAAACCGTAGATTGCTGGATTCGCTCTACAGCACTGGCCACCGTGGGAGCAGCAGCACGCTCTAAAATCTGGGGCATAAACGGCTCTTTCGTATAAAGGGGTAAGTAACCGCCTTATTTTACCCTATAGGTAAAGTTTTCTCACGAAAGGTAAACTTTTGTAACGCCGCGGCTAAGGCTTGAAGGCCTGCCAGGGGTGGTATATGCTCAACTTGTTACCGCTACCGCGAAGGTAGCTTAGAAATTCCCTGCGCTAGCGGGGCTGAGCCGAACGGGTAGATGTATGCTCTGTGTTCCCTGCGCCAGCGGGGATGAAGGCCGGTAGACTGCCGAAAAGGCAGCTTAGAAGTAACAACCAGAATCTGAATGACTGCCGAAAAGGCAGCATTAAGCCCGCCATAGTGCGGGCTTTTGCATATCTATGGGGAAGCATGATTAATATAGCGAACAACGGTGAAGACATAGCGAGCACTAATTACTGGCAATCACCCCACGCAGCCAAGGGGCTGCTTTACTTGTCGGGCAATGCCAAAGTGTGGCGCCTACTACTACCGGCAAGCGCCGAAGGGGCGATGTTACCGGAAATGCGCACCGGCAAGCGCGGCGTGATAGAGCAGTCGATACAGCTACAAGGGTGCTGGGATATTGTGTTTGAGGACGGAACAGACAGCCCCTACGCCGTGTCACTGGACAAGAAGCAGGTGGATAGAGCGGTCGAATCAGGAAAATGCCACCTTGCGGTATGGACGGAAGGCGGCAAGGTGCTTGAATTGCCCTGCACGGTAAGGGCTTAGGCCTGCTTTAAGGGCTCGTTGGGGCGAAAGTCCGAGAATTGTGCGATAGCAGAATTGGCCGTTTCTACAGCTGCCACCTTGTTGGCCACCTCGATTAATGTGGCCAAATCTCCTTGATCCCGCGCGTTACGCCCCGCTTTTTCAAGCTCGCCGTATTGCTTTTCCAGCGCAAGCGTCCACCAGATTGTTTGCTTGGCGTGGCCGATCAGCGTTGCCGCTGCCTTCATTCGGTCGAGACAGACATAATCGGCAAGGCTTTCGCCTTCATCTAGCTGGAGCGCGTAGTGCTTGTCCAGCGCCTCGATTAGCTGCTCCGGGGAACCAGGTTCGTCCAGCAACACGCCAATCGCATGAACATCGAAGGGCTGGCTGGGCTTGTCGTCGCTATATAACGCATCTTCTTCTTCGCCAAGTGCTATCTTGATGATTTCCCATTTAATCGCCTTGGCGACGGCATCATGCACCGGGGAGAAAGCTGCGCACATCTTCTGTGCGGCGAATAGGATCGTGGTATTGCTCATGACTTATTCTCCAGTGCTTGACCGCTTATGGCTAGACTTGCTTAAAGCAACCGCTCGATGACCTTCATGGTTCTGCGGTCTTGCTTCATTTGAACGTTGGCGCTATAGATCGCTTGCAATATCAGGCTGTTTTTATCGCCACCACAGTCGCCACGGTTCACCGTTGCGGCGTAGTCAGCACTATCGCCTTCAAATTCCAGTCGTTCAATTAATGGGTGCTTGTTACGTGAGGTGCTGAGCGCCTTTTTTAGCTCGCGCAGCTCGCTCAGCATCAAAATGCAGGCATTGCATGCCATCAGATCAACCGTGCTTTTAGACTGCGCGGGCTGGTCGTCCATCCCAAACGCAGGGGCACCCGGCCCAAAGACGTTGGCTGACCGATGGTAGGCGCTGGCCGCAGCACTAACGGCATGCAGGAAAAGCTTGGTTTCGGCAGCACTTAGAGCCACGGCGTTCGCGCTCATGCTGTTACCCACCATGCGCACCTCAACCAAGCCCCAGTCAGCCGGGTCGATGTTTCTCTTTTTGGCCCATGCGCAGCCGTAACCTAAAACCTTCTCAGCCTCAGCTCCCTCTAGCTCCACAATAGACTCGATAGGGTAGTTTAAGCGGAGCACGTCACCCGTTCCCGAAGAGCGGTAGTGAACCGGCCCTCCTTCGGTCAATGGCCCTTCTGGAAACTCCAAGCGGGTACCTACCCAGCAAACACCTTGTTGCGGCTGGCAGTCGATGACTACGCCATCCAGCACGTACCAGTCGGTGAAGTCTTGGCCGTGGTCTTCCAGGGTTACTTTTTGTACCTTAATAGCCTGCATTACAGTTCCTTACCTTGTGTGGTGCTCGATACAGTCGCTTCGGCTTTCAAAAACAAGCTCGCGCCCGCTGAGTGACAAGGGAATATCCAGGTGGCGAGCAAGCCAGACAAACCCGTTTTCTGCCCCATTCAGGAGCATATGCCCCGCGCACTGGTGATCGGTTTTTTTATGGCAGACGAACGATTCAGCGGTGACAATCTCCGCCATCCGTTTCTCGCCAAGCCAGCCCTCCATGGCGTCTTTTCGAAAGGGGCAGTCGCGGCAGGGTTTTTTGATATAGGGCAGCCGGGGGCGCTGGTGACTCACTGCGCAGCCCCTTCAATCTTTTGCCGTAAAGCCTGCTTAATCAGATGAAACTCAGGGTCGCCCATATCCGTTTGCACATCATTGATACGGCGCGCGTGATTCATTAGCAGGATCGCGCGATGAACCCAGCCCCATGGCTCCAGCTTGTCGCCATTTTTCGCTTCAACCCACGCGCGAATTTCACCGCTATCAAATGAGTAGCCATCGCCCTCATAAGCGTAATGCACCTCGATAGCGCGCTTAACTGCATGACTGATCGCTACATAAAAATCCCAAACAGCCTCTTTCCACTGCTCGGAAGGCTCGAAGCCTTCGCGGATACCTGAAACACGCTGATAGCCGTCGCACTGCTCCATTTCAATGCCGCGTTCGGCCACTTCACCGGCTACTTCAAAAAAGGCAGCCGCTTGCTTAATCGAACGGGATAGGGCGTAGTCTGAAAGGCTCATTAGAGTAGTTCCTTGTGTGTTTTCGATAATCAGGTAGAGCCAGTCAGCTCTACCCTTTTTGCAGGTGCCTATGGGCCTATGCGTTCTCTTGTTTTATCCGGCTTACGGCTTGCTTCCAATCAGCAACGTACTCGATCAGCGTACCGTCATCGTGCGTTAGCTTAATGCCATCTTTATCGGCCCACAGCATGAACATGGCCAGGTCGTTATCGAACTCGTCCATAAAGTCGGTTGTAACATTGATGGAAGGAGTAACGTCGCCTGAGAAGTCTAGGAATTTAGACCAGCCTTTAGGCAGACGGCCTGCAAAGCACTTCAAAGCATCTTGCTGGTAGTCGGCAACCCAACGGCCAAGCTTGCGCTCGATATCCCCCAGCAAATCCTTCAATTCGCCCTGGTCATCGTAGCCAGCATTGAAAACAGTAACGCCTTTAGGATCGGTCACAATTAGCGAATCGACTGCATTGAAGTTAAAGCCTGAATCGCTCAAGAGCTGCATGGTTTCTGCGTTAAGGATGGTAGCGGTCATTTCTAGTACCTTGTGTGCGTTTTCGATGATTCCTATAGTAGGAATATATTACATCAAATGCAATATGTTTTGGCATAAAAAACCCGCCTTTTTAGGGCGGGCTAATCTGGGAAGGTGTTACGCGCTCTACTGGAGTATGAAACGCCCCAAGGCTCGCTGGCGTATTCGCCGGACTGACTCGAATAGGCCGCCGCTGTCGTTTATTTGATACTGGCCTTCGCCGTATTCACGCTCCATTACGCGGTTAGCCGCCTGCACTACGTCCGCCATGTTGACCACGCCACCACCAAACATATCGCCCCCGGCAGCGTTGTCGCGCTCCAGCTCTCCGCGTACAAACTCGGCCATGGCTTTGAATGCGGTGCTCAAGCGTCGCGAGCTGCGGTTATTTTGAGCGATAAAGATGGCCATGGCGGCAACGCCTGGTTCGATATCGCCAAAAAGGCCCATCTGGCTAACGTACTCGCTCACTTCCATGCCTTCACGCTTCGCTTGGCGCACGATGTTCGTAGCGTCGATCAGCGACTTCACGGCTTCATTTTCAAGCGATAGCGCGACCGACTGGGCTAGATTCTCGCTGACCTCCTGAGTGCCTGACTCGCTTGCCGCGCGCGCCTGAATAAACTCCGGGGCTGCTGCGGAAAGGGCGTTAATCACGTTGCGGTTTTCGGGCTTGGCGCTGTCAGCCATCAGCTCCAGCAGGCGCTCGTCAACGTAGGCCTTGGCAAACACAGCGGCTTGCAGGCGGGCGATTAGCGGGCCGGTATATTCGCCCGTGCTGGTTAGATACTGCGCGGCCTCAGCATCGCCTAGCGACTGCAAAAAGCCTTGGATGAAGCCCCGGTTGCTGGCTACCAGTAAATCGCCGTCTGCGCCTGGCTCGAACCGGCTCATTAGCTCCGGGGTGAGCCGGTTAGCGTCTGCGCGGGCTTTCTCAGTGGCCGTCATGGCTAGCTTATCGTCCTGGTTAGCCTCCACTGCAAACGTCGCCCGGTCGATGCTGCTGGTACGCACGCGCACCAACACTGGCGCATTCATCTTGGCAATTTGCGAGGGATTCAGGCCGTAGCTTGCGGCGTCCTCTACCAGCCAGGCTTTATACTCCCCAGCCATGCCCAGCCGGTACGCTTCCATGATGGCCAGCGTGCGACCGTTGCCGGATTCGACAATGCGATCCTTGCCAATGATGGGCGCGCCGCTGTCCGCCTTTTTGGTGCGCCCGAGCAAGCCGGGATCAAGGTCTTTGGCGGTTTTTTGTATCCAGGCACGGCTTGTGTCACGGCTGCGGTCGCGGGGCTGTAGCTCCTGCGGGAACGCAGCATTTTCGCGGCCATCCGGGGTGTGGCTGGCGATTAAGTCGCTCGCTTCCATGACAGTGAACTGCGTGGCCACGCGCGTACCTTTTGGCGTGCGAACGTCGCCCTCACGGCCACGGGGGCCGGGGAAGTCGTCGGGCTCTTCCTCGCCGCTGGTGCTGACCGGGGCCATCATGTAGTCACGGAAGGGCTTTTGCGTGTCGCCACGATCAAGCCAGGCTTTCAGCCCGGATACCGGCACCGGGGTGATACTGCCAAGCCCTCGCCAGCCTGCTTCGTAGTTGGCCAGGTAGCCCGCCTTGGCCGCCTGCTCTGACTCAAAGCCCAGCATGACCTTGTGCTCGTCAAACCCGCCACGGTCGTTGAGCTGATCTACCACATAGGCGGTTTCGGCTTCCGGGGTGCTGCCGATAAACACGTCCACGCTGTCACCGTCTGCGCCAATGGTGCCTTTGATATCGCCATAATGATGGGCGAGGGTGCTTTCCCAATCGTTGCCGTCTTCATCCACGCCGCGCCGGGTGGAGCCGCACGCATTCTCGATGGCGATGGTTAGGCCGTGGATCGTCGCCTTGCCCTTGCGATAGTTGCCCGCTTCGGCTTGCGCGGGGGTAGGGTTCGGATTGGTTTCAGCGGCAGCCGCCTCGATGGGGCTGCCGCCCAGCATATCGTTCTGGCCATAGCTTACGGCCACGTCGCTAACACTGTTACTGCCACTTAACCGGAAGTCGCCAAGGTCGTTATCAGCCTGGGCACGCCGCTCGGCTTCTTCTCTGCGTTCGCGCTGCTCGACCATTCGCTGGCGGGCCTTCTCGGCCTTCTCGGCAAGCTCGGATTCGCTGTAAGCGGAAAGCAGGGAGGCCGCGTTCGTGCCATTCAACACCGCCACCAGCTCGTCAAAGCTGGTAGCAGCGTGAACAGCACTTATCATGCTGCTCAGTATCATCAGGCGGCCTCTAACTCTTGCTGGTTGGCTTCGAGGTAGCCCAGGGCGGCCTCCTTGGCTCCATCCAGGTCTTCATCGGCAGAGTAGGCGGCTTTCAGCTTTTCGATAAACTCAGGCAGCGCCAGGTCGTTAAAATCACCGCGTGCGGCTTGGGCGGTAAGGGTTGGCAGGCGTGTGGCTGTGCTTTGCGGCTCGCTAGTCTCGGGTGCCTCGCCACCTGCCGTGGTTTCACGGGCCTTTTTCTGCATGGCGGGCCAAACATCTGCCAGTATTGCGGCCACGCTGCCGCCCACAATGCTAAAGCCAGCCTTCACCAGCGCCTCGCTTAGCGCCAGTTTTTCGGTTAGCGTGCGCGCAATACGCATCGCCTCGTTGGCATCGCCCCCCTGGATGGCGGCTGTGATGCGCTCATGGGCGGGTGGCTCTTCCTGCGCCACTTCCTCGCTGGCCTTAAACACTTCACCGACAGGCGCGCTCATTTGCATGCCGTCCGCCACGATCACGGCATGACGGCCATCGTCGGTAATGCCACGGAAATTACCGGAAATGGTGCCCATTTCATTACGCCATTCGACCGTATCGCCCACGCTGGTGTTGTCGGACGTGACGCTCTGCATGGCGGGCTCGCTCAGCCCCTCAAGGCGCTTCTGCACTTCCGTCAGCAGGCGGCCCGCCTCGCCATCATTGAGGCGTTCATCGGCATTGATCTCGCGCCAGAAACCATCGCCCTCTAGCTCGGCGCGGGTGCGCTCGGCATCCTGAATCCATGCTAGGTACTCGCTGTACTGCGCGGAATCCTGCGGGGCTGTCGGTGCCTCAGTCTGTCCGCCCAGCTTCGTCATATCGGCCTTGACCTGCTTTTGCAGTGCCATGCGTTCCCGCATGCCGACCTCGCCACCCCGAAGGGTAGCCAGGCTTTGCTTAACAGACTTTTGCAGGGTTAAGCGCTCACGCATTGAAAGTGCCATTTACGCGGCCTCCTGCTCAAGTAGGTGGGTAACGTGATCCGACGCGGCCAGCATATCGGGGTCGTTATCAATGTCGATGCCTGCGGCTTCGGCTTCGTCCATGAGCTTTTCCAGGGTGTCCATGGCTTCGGTGCTGTCAGTTTCGCTCAGTAGCGCTTGCAGGGCGGCGCTAATGCGGTCTTCCTCAGTGGGCGTGCTTTCGGACTCCGGCTCAGCTGGCGCCGGGGAGTCGTCTTGCTCTTCGGGGGCCGGTGCGTCGCCTTCTTCACTGGCAACGGGGGTCGGGTCGGCACTCGCCTGGCGCTGTGCTATAGCCGTGTAAAAATCCATATCGTTCCCGGTGACACTCCAGATAGCGTTGCGTCTAGCAAGGATGGGGCGGCCATGCTCGATGCTTTGCTGGGCAATCAGCAGTAGGGCGGCGTTCACTACGTCATCATTGCCGTTGCGGGCCTGCGTTTTCAGCTTGTTGGCAATAGAGCTGCTGAATAGCGAGCGGTTAAAGCCTTTGTCGGTGCCATTGTCGATACTACGGATCACGCTAATAGAGCGGCTAATGTCGCGGTAAAGGCTGCTATCAAGGGCTTCGAGGTTCTCCGGGGCAGTTTCTGCTACTTGGCCGGTCGATGCTACCAGGTCGGTGTGATGAAGCCGTGCTTCTACGCCATTCGACCAGCGCACCAGGTGTTCGCGAATAACCGGCCCCGTTCCTACATGGCCCACAATTTCGCCGGTCAGCGACGGATTGCTTTTCATGGCCACGGTGTCACCCTCGGCAAACTCACCATATGCAGCCACCTGCTCATTGTCGCTGTTGTAGTGGTTTGCTACCTCCTTAAAACCTTCGGGCATGCCGTCTTCGCCTGTAGGTATGCCGCTTTCACGCTCAGCCTGTTCAATGGCAACGCGGGCATCACGAATAGCGTCACGCACGGCCTGGTCTTCTTCCGGGCTTAGGTTGGCGTCGTTTTCCACCTCGATACCGATAGCGCCCACGTCCTTAGCGGTTTCAGCCTGCTCGATGCGGCTCAAGTAATCGGCTACTCGGTCGCTATTGCCTTCTGGTTCAGGCTGCGGCTTGGGCTCAGGCTGGCTAACCTTGAGGGTAGAGGGGTCGGCAGCGTTGTCTTGCGCCCACTTAATGGTCATACGATCAAACTTAGCGGCTACGGCGGCAGCGCCTTCCTCGCCTTTGCCTAGTGCGTCACGGCCATCAATGTCGAAAGCTTCCTCGAATCCGTTAATCAGCGCCAGGTAGCGACGCCGATCTTCATCGTTGCGGAAGGTGGCGGTAACAATGCGCTTGCCTTCGGGGTTGATGCTACCGGAAACACTGCCCCCCACGTCCTTACTGACGCTCAAGGGGTCGCCGCCGTCAGGGCGTAGGCTGTTGTCGCGGTTCCAGCCGTGATGCTCTTGCAGCGCTTTAAGGATTAACTCGGAGTAGTGGGGTTCGTCTTCTGCGCCAGCGGTGTCGCTGGGTTGCTCAGCCTGGCCACCAGCAAACTTGCCGTTCAGGTGCTCGGCGGTGCGGTTGATAAGCTGGCTCAAATTATCGCCATTGAGAACGGTCGCCCGATCCTCGGTAACGCCTGTAGCTTCATTTGTCAGGAAGATGGCCACCTCAGCGCGGCGGTCATTAATGATTAGGCGCGCGCTGCCGCTGTAGCCCCCTACGGCGGTGGCATCGCGGCGGATATGCACGCTCTCATTAGTGCTGGAATTTCCGCCCATTGTCTCAGCGCGGCGCATAACTTCGGCGGCTGTTTCAAATTCCAGCGTATGGCCAGCAGGGAGGTTAAGCTGGGCTTTTAGCGCTTCACCAAAAGCCTCCAGCGACTCCGCTATAGTGTTAGCTGCCACCTGGTGCAGGGCAGCCTCAATGCTGCTTTTGGATAGCCGCCCCTTGACCAGCGCAGCCACTTGGCCACCTACTACAACCTCCGTGCCGTTGTTGGTGCGGTTGTACTCGATGCCGTCGACTCGGTGGCCACGACCCATGCGTAGCGCGTCCAGGCCTGCCCGAGCGGCAACGCCCCGCGCAACATCGCCACCGGACGACGGCGTAACCGTGCTTTCGGCGCCCGCTCCACTGCCTTCTCGGTCGCCTTCGCCGTGAGCCCCTAAGCGCTTACGCAGGCGGGCAATGAGCGCATCGGCCTCCTCAATCTGCCCACTTAGATCGGCGTTTTGCTGTGTCAGCTTATCAACGGCTTCATTTTCTGCCGCCTGGTCGCGCTCCAGCTTGGCCAGCGCCTCGCTTTGCTCCTGGCGCTTCTCATTGTTCGCCTGGAATTTTTCGCTGTTCTCTTCCACAAGCTGCATGATGCGCCGGGCCATGGTTTGCAGGTTGATATCGCGACCGCGCTCCGGGGAGACAATGGCGGTAATGTCGCGGCGGTTCAGCATCCAGCGGTAGGCGATTAGCGTATCGTCGGCCACCAGCTTCATAGGATCACGCCCAGGGCTGTGAAACAGGATCGACACGGTTTGGCCATCGTCAAACGTGAACGTCACCGTCTTATACGCAAACAGGGCGTTTTTACGGTCGGGGCCGATGCTTGGGTAGTCGTAGGGCTTCACGTTGTTGCCGTGGCGAGCGAATACGCGCACCAGGGCACTCATGGTGCGATCCAAGCGGTTTTTAACGGCGGTAACGGCTTCGGCTATGAGTTGCACGCCGGGATTCAGCAGGGCGTCTGCGTCTTCCATGGTGCATGACTCAAGAATAAGCGCGGCACCGTCTGCGTCTGCCGTCAGGCGGTACATGGCGTCTGCCAGTTGGGCCGCCGTGAATGCGTCAGGGGTAATGATATGGTCGTGAATGCGCACGCCGGTACTGAAAGGGGTCATCGCATTATCTCCTTAGCTGGCAGCGGCTTGAACTTGCTGTTCAAGGGTCTGCAAAGTGGTGCGGCGCTCTTCCATGGCAGCGGCCAATGTCGCGTTCTCGCTTTCCAATTCGGCCCGCGTGGTGCGCAATTCAGCGACTTCGCTTTCCAATGCCTCGATACGCTTTCCACGCGGAAGCGAGCGCGCCTGTAGGTCTTCTGTGTTGACCTTGACGCGCTGCTGTTTTTTGCGCTGGGCCTTCTTCCAGGCGGGGGCGTTGCTGGCAGCCATGCGGGCCATTTCTTCAACGGCACCCTTCATGTTGTCTACCTGCTGAATGGGAATGATGCGGCTATTGAGCTGCACCTGGTACACGTCGCCATCGCCTTTGATGCGCAAGGTAATGCTCTGGCCATCCTGAAAGTAGAAGCGAGCCATTTTGGTAGCAAAACCGGACATACGGCGGGAGCGGTTGTTGGCTTCAATGTCCGAAACAGATAGCCCGGCCTTCTCAAACTGCTGTTTGACTGAGGCGAGGCCGTCTGCGTCGAAGTTATTGAAGTCAAACGTCACGTAGTTTTGACGCATGATTCCCTCGGGGGTAACTATTTACGGGCATTAGGTAACTAATTGTAACCTAGCAAGTAAAGAATTACCTCACAGGGAAGGATAGGTAAGCGTAAGCAGTGAAGCCTTGTTCACTGGAAGCAGAAAGGTAGGGGCAGGTGGCCATCACTTGGGAGTCCGCGTTGTAAAACGCCAGCGTGTCGAAGTCGCCCGCGCCAGGCGGTATATCGCAGATAAATAGGATCACGCCATTAGAGACATAACGGCGCAATATGCCGTGATGCACTACGTCTGCTGGCTGGGGCGTGGCGCCGCCCGTTAGCGCCGCCACAAAGGTTTCCAGGGCTACCGGCTCCGCGCCGGTAGCCATCGCGTTAAAAACGGCTGTGTAATACGCCGGTAGCGGCTCTGCACGGCGCCACATTAGATGCGCGCCGCCTTTTCTACGGTCATCAAGCGATCAAGCATGCTGACCTGGCGCTCCATGGTAGTAATAGCAGCCGTGGTGATAGACGCCATGGCCATAATGGATGCTTCTTCCGCTTCTTTTGCATCGGCCTTCTCTTGCTTGGCGCGCAGCCTGTTTTCGCTAATCTGATTGGCCAGTGAGTCAGCAAGGGAGCGGGCTGTCTGCTCAGCTTGTTCTCGTGCATCGTCCGCGTCTTGCTTGGATTCATCCCGATGCAGCAAGAAACGGTGCATCTGATCAATTTGCGCGGTGGCCATTTGCGCTAGCGTTTCATCCACACGCACCGTTTTGGGCAAGTGGCGCTCTTGGGTTTCGACCTGCCAGGCGCTGCCGGTATCCGCCACTTTACACAACACCAGGTGATGCGCTTCCGGCTTAGCGACGGCCACCAGGCGGGCTATCGTGGTCATGCCCATCTGATAACGCGCGTCGATCACCACGTAAGGCTTGGCCGCAGTGGGCTCAATGCTTTCAGGTGCCGTTAAGCGCACCGTGATGGAGTAGCCATTGCTCTCCACTACGGCAGTGTTGTTGGCGCCTTGTTCGCCTACGGTGACGCTATAGCCATTGGCGCTACAGTCAAAGCCCTCATAAACGCCGGTTGGGATAATGCCCGTGAACTTCCGGTTGAGCGCGTGCGAGACGTACTGCTCGCGCCACTGAATATCCGCTTGCAGCATGGCTTATCCTCCGAAAGCGACCGGCGCGTTGTGGCCAACGTGCGGGAAGTCAATGTAGGTGAACGTGGTATGACGGTTAGACGGCACTACCCATGCAGGCAGGTCGATACTGACCGCGATCAGGTCGTCGGCATTGTCGTAAATCGCCGTCAAGCTGTACTGGTGAGGCTGGGTAATGTAGCCATCCGGCATGAAGCAGGTCGCAATGATGCGCCCATCCTTGAATGTCAGCTCTGGCACGCCTTCAAAAAAGACGTTGGGGATATCTTCAAGGTCATCGGGCACGTCCAGAATCATGGGGGGAGACTGGCTTTCGTCCAGAAACCCATAGCCCATTTTGAACTTGGCGATCTGACGGCATGGCCCCTTGCCAATCATGGCGTTACCAATGCTGTCGTAAAAGCGAGGCATGATTTTCGCGGTCTGCCAATTAATCGCTTCTGACATTAGGCTTCCTCATAGTGCATATCTAGTGGGGCCACATCGCCTGGTAAATCATCGAAGGCGGGGCCGGTAAGCAGGCGTTGCGTTGTGCTCATAGAGGTAAGCCGCTCTTTAGCCTGGCCACCCGCAATCGGCGTCAAAGTAACGTCCCTTTTGCGCTCATTGTAACAGTTTGTAACTGAGGGTAGCGAATAAATGCCGCGTGGCGCCCTGGGGGTGCGCAGCGCTATAGCCGCCTCGCTAGCATGGCGCCAGTGAACAAGGTTCGTTACGCGCGAGGCTGCTGCGCCCTCGACGCCCTCAGCACCCCAGTACGTGCTCTCTATGGCCTGTCCTAAATCAAGCCCCCATGGTGGCATCGCCCAGAAAGCGGCCTTTGCCTGGCCGCCCCGTACTTGCTGCGTCCAGCCAGGGAAGGGGGCGCCGTGCCAGGTGTCCGTCAGTTGATCGTCCGCTCGCAGCACGTCGAACGGATAACGCCCTAGCGTCCAGTATGCAGGCGCTATCTGCTTCAAAGCCTCCTGCGCTCCCTGAGAAGCCAGCGACGTGCGAATTTGAGCGATAGGCTGGTGGTGGTGGCCGAGCACGCCAAATGGCTGACGCTGAGTGCCTTCGGTGCCTACAAGCCCCCAGTAGGCGCCGTCGATAGTCGCGCCAGCATCCAAGCCCCAAAGCGGCATCGACCACGACAACAACCCTTTGGATTTATGGCGGGTGTCGCGAACGCCTATCAGGGGCCGCTGGTCAAGATGCTCGCCGTCTTGAGCGTCGTCATCCAGGTAGCGCGTACCCAGGCCAAACCAAAGCGGCTGCACGTTCTCTGAATGCCGGTAAAGCACGACCGGAAGCTCAAAAAACGTGCGAAAAACGCTGAAAAAGTATTCCCCATCATGCACAACATGGGCAGGGCGCAGCACGTCAACCTTGCGCTTTACGGCAGCACTAAAGGCCAGCGTGTCGTAGCCTACGGAATGAATACCGTGCAAGTTGGCCAGCACCACGCCGCGATAGGTGCGGAAGTAGTCGCGACGATCCAGGCCCATGAGGTGTATGTCGTGCCGGGTTAGAAACTCCCCGGCGCCATAGGGCTTGTTCTTCGGGGCGAACAATGGCTCCCAGCGCACGTCCAGGCCAGAGAAGTCGCGGGATAGCACTTGTCCCAGGACTGCGGCGTTATCCTTGCGGTGTATCTCATACGAACGCCAGGCGTAAGCGAAGGCCCGGTTGCCGTCGATAATCGGCATGCCTACTTCAAACTGCACGCCCGCTTCCCTAAGCAAAGCCTCCACGTCTTCGTCGTGGGCAGTGAACACGCTGCGCATCTGCTCGATGCGCTCAATGGCCGGAGTGTTGTATGTGTCCCAGTAGGTTTCTAGGGCAACAGCCAGATCGTGCCAGCGCGGCTGTGATTGCTTGTAAGGCGTTAGCCGGTCAACTAACCATCCCATTTTTCGTACCCCACCTTGATGTCAGAAAGCTGCCAATCGAGGTAAGGCAGGTCGTCCAGGCCGTTGCTACTGGTGTCGCCAAACAGCTCCACAATGAAGTCGCCCTCTTCGTTACGCCCCTGCTCAAAGTAACCAGTGGCGTTAAGTAGGCGATAGAAGTCTTTAAGCTTCACCTTGCTCCGGCGCTCGCGGCTATCCTTGCCGTAGTGCCGTTCTAGCAGCGTGCGCACCTCACTCTCCACACGACCCTTGGGAAGGCTGCGGACAATGCGGCCTTTGAGGCGCACCATGAAGGGCTTCGGGTTAGGGGGCACGGCTTCATATTCGCGGCTGATAGGTTTCTCAAGGCGGTCGGTTATTTCCGCCATAATGTCGGGCCGTTCAGGGGCGTAAGCGCTTACGAAAATCTTGCCGATGTTATCCAGGCTCATGCCGTGCGCTTTCTCTTGTTCCTGTTCTCCCCACACGTTCACCCATACCACCTCCGGCCACTGGCGGCGAATCTGAAAAGCGTAGTCATCGCGCCAGGTTAATTGCTCGTCAAACAGCGGGTAGTACAGGGCGTTGCGGCGTATTTCCTCGATATCCTCCTGGGGCTTTCCACCGACGATGGCCGTGTAGGTGCGCGCCTGCACTCTGCCTACGTTGGTGTCGTCACTGCCGCTCAGATAGCGCAGCTCCTGACCGGCCAGTAGCTCCGTTTCGCCGCGCGTCACCTTGGCATACACCACTACGCTATCGCCGCCCTTGGGCATCTTGCCGAACGTGCCGTTACCAAAGCGAATGCCGATTTCATCAAGCGGCGAGTAAAATTCATCATAGGCCCGGCTGGAACCATTGGTATTCATTAAGCGGGGCATCATGCTCCACACCTCGCCGCCCACGCGAACCTCAAGCTGACTCACCTGTATGGAGTTTTCACGCTCCAGGGTGATTTCATAAAAGGGGCTTGTTTCTGCGACCGTGAAGGCGTAGCGGGCGTCTTCCCACTGGCACATCTCAAATACGGCAGTGCCACCAGCCGGAATAACGGCGTCATCGAGCAGCTGGTAGGGCAGCTGGTTTGGCCCTAGCCACGTCGAACCTGCCGGAAACGATACCGGGGCCGCTCCTGCATTGGTAAACGCTACACTGCCACGGCTCGGCGTGGGCTTTCTCGGCACGTACTGGCGGCCTTCCGAGTGTGCAAGCACGCTACTGCGGTCGCTCGCTGTCGACAGAAAACCCTCCTGGTGAACACGCTCAGAACGCCAGTTAGCCTGGCGAAGCGCCCAGGACTGAAATAGCGACATACCCTCGACAATCTGGCTATCGGTTAATCGCTCATAGCCGGGAAGGCCGGTCAGTATCCGTTTGAACTCATTGTGGGCGGCTTGCTCGTCTATAAATTGATCAGAAAAGGCCACGGGCCACCTCACTTCCTAATGTAATGGGCTGCTGGAAACGTCCCAGCATGTGGTGAATTTCAACGTTGCACAGGTCTTTGCCGATAAAGGCCACGCCCACTCGCCGTACCGTTACGTCACGCACATCGCGCGGCAGCTTGCGGACGATGGCCATTTCCAGTTGCAACGCCAATAAGGGGGATTCCGGGTCATGCCAGAAAGGGCGCAGGTTGTGCCCCCAGGCTGGATTATCCGCAACCGTGCCTTCGGGCGTGGCCATCCACTCCGCGATGCGGTTGTTAAGCGCATCACCATCGACATGCTCTTGAATACCGGACTCGTTCATATCCAAGAAGTGATCTAACTCGTTAAATAAACTCATTAAAGTCTGTCCATCGCCATCAGGGTTAGCACGGGATCGGTAAAGCCAGTCTGGATATCGTTCAAGCCAGCACCACTGGTACCGCCGCGCGGGGCTACCGGGTTTCCATCACTTCGACCGTCGCTAGATGCGCCTTTCTGCGCCGCCAGAGCGGGCTGGGAAGCGCTCGGCTCCCTACGTTCGCGAGGGCTTCTGCCCGGTGCGGGCGCTGCCGGGGCAGGGTGGAAGGCCTTGGCGGCCTGGCGATCATCTATTGGGCTTACGGGCTCGCTGGGTAGCGTTGGCTCCACAGGGGCAGCAACGCCGTTTACCGCATATCCTACGGCTGCCTCCACGGTCATAGGCCGGGCATCCGCTTCTAGGGCTGGCGCAGTCGTTGGCTCGCCTGAAAGGGCGGCGGGGGTTGATTCGCCTTGCTCTCCATCGACCGCGGCTAACTGGCTTGCCTCTTGGCTACGGGTTTCAGCGGCGTTGGCTTGAGATATCGCGCGCACGTCTTCACGCTCACGGGCGTAGCGATCCCGAGTGGCGCTAGGGGAAGCGAACTGACTCGCGTAGTCGCCACGGGCGTCATACAGGGCGTCGATTACTTCATCTTCGCTGGCGCCTTCACCGATCCGGCTCATGGCGTCGTCAATGATCTTGCGATTACCGGCGCCGGAATGCTGTACCGACTGGGAGTAAAGCGCCTCCTGTATAGCCTCGCTCTCGGTGTCCATGCCTTGTGTGGCGGCGTAGTTCGCTACCGGGTCATAGTGGGTGCGAGCAATAAACGCATGCTGGGCATCAGCAAAGCCGTCTGCGTCGCGCTCAGCGACCTCTCGATACTTAGCGGAAAATTCGTTAGAACCGGCCCGCATGCCTGCAAACTCTTCGCGGTAGGCCTCGCCTTCGCGGGAGTCCAGAAACGCCTGCATTGTGCCTGTATTCGAGGCTAACTGGTGCTTGCCATAAGACACGCCGCCCGCATCATCAATGCCGGTTGAAACGGTCGACACACCGCGCCCACCTGACTCGTACTTTTCTGCTACACGCCCGAAGTCATCGCGCTCAATCAGGCTGGTGTCGGTGCTGGCACTACGGGAACCGCTGCTTGCCGCTTGCGAAGCCCTTGCGCCTGCGCCAGGCATTGCACTGAATGACTGAGGCGCCTGGGGGGATTGCTGGGCTGGCTGGCCACCACCTGAAAACCACGTCATCGGGTTGTACCAGGCACGCTCCCTAGACTCTTTGCGCTGCAAACGATCTTCGCGCTCGTCCAGCGCTTTACGGGCCTCTTCCTCGACGTTATCCATGGTGTCAGCAACGGCTTCACCGACATTACGCCCCGCTTTCTCGCCGCCCCAGGCGCCCAGCGCGCCGCCCACAATAGCGCCTAAAAAACCTACTACGGCGGTGCCCACTACAGGTACAACAGAGCCTGCCGCAGCCCCCATAGCACCACCAGCAGCGGCCCCAGCCATAGCGCCACCACCAGCCCCTACGCCGGAGCCGGTAGATATGGCCTGTTTCTGCTTGTCGGTTAGGTCTTCACGTTCGGCCAATTCATTCTGGGTATCCCGATAGGATAAGTAGCCGGTCACTGGCGCCGCTGCCCAGCCCAGCAGCCGTGAACCACCTCGCGCCACGCTGGCGCCTGCACTTACAGCGCGTGATCCTACGTTTTGGGCACCGGCTAGTAGCCGCGATCCTAAGCCACCAGCATTGGCCGCGCCTTGCTGGGCGGCAGTAACACCGCGCGCGGCGGTAGCTGTGTTGGTAGTGGCAGCAGTAGCGGCGGTAGCCGTAGTCGCGTTGGTGGCAGCACGGGCAGTGTTGCTTGTAGCACTGGCGTTCCCGGTCGTTCTGGCCGTAGCACCCCCGGTGGCATTAGCCCCAGCAGCGGGGGCTCTTCCGCGCAAACGATCCCAGGTACGGCCTATCCGGCCACGACCGCCTCGATTAGCGCCGCCACGGCCACCGCGAGCACCGCCCCGCGCAAAAGGATTGCGAAACGGAAATAACCCGCCACCGCCGCCACCTGGTCGAATGCCCTCTACGGCCTCCACCACGTCCTCAAAGCCCTGCGCATTAGCGTCGGATAAGGCCTCCAGGGTTTCAGTGGTTTCTTTGTGCTGTTTTTCCGACTCGGCAGTAGTAGTACGGTGCTCTTCTTCCCGCGCTTCTGACTCAGCAACGCTTAGCGAATAGTCCTCTTCATGCTGGTGCTTGGCGTCCCGCGCCTGACGGTCACTGGCTAGGCTATCACTGCTTTCTGAACTCTTTTTCTCGCCGCTCGGCGTAGCTGTATCTTGAGGCTGGCCATCGCTCTTTTTGGGCTGACCGTCAGCATCCTTTGCGCGCTTTTTATCCCACTGTGCTGTCGCCCACTTATAAAGCTCCCGCCCCTTGGAATCCTCGCCAGCCAGCTCTTGGAACCCGTTATAAACCTCTTTGGCAGCGGTGTAATAGGCATTGCCGACCGCCGTGCCCACGCCGTCTGTAGCGTCGCCCTGGTTGGCTAGCGTGCCATGAGCGACTTCACCCAGCTTGCCCAATAGCGAATCGGTCTTTTCCTCTCGCTTTGCCTGCTGGCGCTCTTCGCGTGTTTTGGCCTGTGCAAGCTCGGCCTTCGACATTCCCGCTTTTTCATCACGGGATAAGAATTGACCGCTATCGCCACGCAGCGGCAGTTTTCGCAGCTCGTCTGCGCTTAGTGGCTTGGCGGCTGGCTTGGCATCAGCGGTTGCTTCACGACTGCCGACGGGCTTCTCGGGGGGTGATCGACGCTCTTTGCCAGCATTGGCCAGCTGCTCACTAGGCTTGCCCTGACTGCGTTCAGCGGGCGTCGTCGAGGCCCGACCGTGAAGGGCGTCAACGCTTGCAGAAACACTGTCCGCCGGAACGTTCGATAATTTGATGGGGGGCAGCGAACGGTCAGCTTGCCGCTCGATGCGCTTCACCCGGTAAATCTGCTGGCGTAGACCGCTAATATTGCCGGTCGCGCCAGCGGCCCCTAACCGATTAGCGCGACCAGGTGCGGCTAACGCGCTGGCACCTTCGGGCTTAGGCGAGGCCGATGGCCGCCCCACACGCTCGGCCCGAGCAGTACCTGGCGTGCTCAAAGCGGTATTGCGCTCGATACGCTGCAATGCTGCCAAAACACCGTTGCGCGCGGGGTCTAAGAGCCCCATTTCAGGGCTGACAGATTGGAAAGCAGCACTCGACAGCAACGTTTGGACTTGCGTAGCTACACTGCTGCCAGATAAAGAAGTCGCCCCCGTAGTCCGCTGGCTACGGTCAATTCGGGCATCAACCGTAGATGCTGCCACGTTAAGCGTAACCGACACCTCTTTGGCTGCGCTTGTACCAAGGGGCTTGGCGTCCCGTTCTTCTTTAGGTGGCTCAGCCTTTACTTCTTGGGGGGCACTAACGTCTACCGTGGCGACTGCATCGCTTTCAGTTTCTTTTGCATAGCCTTCTCTAAGCTTAGTGCGACCGACTTGGGCATCTGTAGAACGCTCGCTGCGTCCTGAGTCGCCCACAGCGCCAGGTTGTTGATGATTATCAGCCATGATTGCTTACCATAGTCGCGGAAGGTAGTCGCTCCAGAGAAACGGAAACCTCAACCGGGTGGTTCGCCCGGCCTCCTTATCGCACTCAACTGGCGACGTTAGGAGAACGGTCTGGCCTTCGGATATGACGCTTGGTAGGCCATGAGCCATGGCCGCCTGGGCCTCTGACACTTTCCGATGCAACTCAAGTGCGCTTCGATGCGTCATGGCGCGCACCTTCCGCTCCATTTCCGTAATACGCACGTCCCGCACGCGCTTTTCAGCCTTTTCATTCTTATCAGTCAGGCTTGCCACTAATTCGTGGCGCTTGATGACAGCGCTTAGACGGCGATATTCACGGCTTTCAACATCTGCCGGAAGGCCCGCGCGCAGCTCTTCCAGCTCTTCCATGGCATGGCCGTCCAGGGGGCGAACCTCATACTCCTGGCCTTCATGCTCAATGTTGCGGTAAGCCTGGCCTTGCATAGGCGTGTAGAGCGCGGCTATTTCGGTATGCTTGACCAGCGCATCGTGCTCTTCACCGCAGTGAGGGCAGGAATAGGGCAGGTGGATACTCGGGTCGTTAGTGGTGTGGGCGTGATACCAAAAAGCGGCAAGCTGCCGGTCGCTGGCCGTCCAGTCCAGCGGGTCGCTGTAGTGCTCCGGGGATGACTGCAACGTGCGCAGCACTAGCGTGCTAATGCGCTCGTCATGGCGTGCATCGGTATCGGCAAACTGCTCACAGTCTGCCACCGTAGCTTCACGTAAGTAGATCGTTACCGCAGGGTTCGACGGCAAGGAAATCGGGGGTATCTGCATAAGAGGCTCCAGCGGTTCTCTTTGCAGACAATATTACCACCCAAGTAACAATTTGTTATTTTATTTACTTAAAAGGTAATTTTAGTAGTTGGTTTCTCTTCCCCTGAACTCCACCAGGGTCAATGGGAACTCTAACAATCCACCGGATCGCTCAACGCTTTCGGTCAGCTCGCCCATGGTTAGTGGCTGCACGCGAAGCTCCTGGCGCAGGCTTTCGCTACCGTCGCGCAGTCGATCATATATTTTACAAGTGCGCAGATATTCAATAGGCAAGCCCCAGGTTCCGTCCGGGTAAATGACCGTATCCATCCACTCCTGCCACCACTTAAAGATGCGGCCATCTTCATTGTCGCGCATCGTAAGCGCCACGGCGATGGGCTGGGAGCCGCTGTAGTAGCTGAGGTAATGAGCCCCCACACGCTTAGCTTTCACCTCAAGCTCAACGGGCGTCTGGCTCAATTCCTTGCAATACAAATCCCAGTCCGATGGCGCGCCCTCAATCTCCACACGAAACTGCCACCCTTCCTTGAACTGGGTCTGCACCATCTGCTTGGAAATACTGCGCATGGCCGCAAGGTTAGGGTCGGCGCCTCCAGTCACCATATCGGGTATTCCTGTTTTAAGCCGCGATAACCGGCGGGATGATAGCCGCCTGCTCATGAATTGATAGCTCCACCTCAGCCTTGGCCTGGTGTAGCTCCGCATCGCTGCGCAGGTGGTCGTAAG
Organism: Halomonas sp. AOP43-A1-21; assembly: GCF_052376775.1. Taxonomy (NCBI): domain Bacteria; kingdom Pseudomonadati; phylum Pseudomonadota; class Gammaproteobacteria; order Oceanospirillales; family Halomonadaceae; genus Halomonas; species Halomonas sp. AOP43-A1-21. The sequence continues at coordinate 69,367 of NZ_JBQSWC010000019.1, forward strand.
GAATCTCGCTCGCCTGGTTCACCTGGCGTTGGCGCTGCGTATTGATAATGTCGATCAGGGCATATAGGTACTCGCCAATCAAGCCCGTGGTACCACGGGGCAGGTTATCAAGGTCATAGCGCATACCGACAAAATCAAAAAAGTAGCGCACGATATAAGGCGAAACGTGACAGGGCGTTAGCTCCAGCAGCCACAAGGGGCCGTCGTCGCCAGTCAGCTCCTGCACAAACACCGCCGCGCCGCGTGCGTCTTCGCCCCCTATAGGGGCCAACGCCCCCGCAGGGGGCGAAAGGGTTGCGGTGGAGGGTAAATCCCCCGCCGCCACCTGGCGACTGCAAATATGCCCCGCCTTGTCCTGATAAGCCTGTAGAGCCAACCGCAGAAGCCTTTGCAGCTGGCCTTGATCCTGCACCAACAGCAAAGGGAAGCGGGCCTTCACGTCATCAAGAAGCTCTAGCGGGGTCATATAGCGTTCCTTAAACTTCTGGTTCGATGTAGTTGGCGTGCAAGGTGCCAGCTGGCTTCACCAGCGCCGCGCGGTCTTCTACGGAAAGGTCGACGCCATCCAGGTTGAGCCAGCAGTCGTGCATGATGAAGCTGTGCGGCGCGCTACCTTCGCCACCCAAGCTCTCAGGCGTGGCTTTCAGTTTGCACTTGAGGTATTTCTTCTGAACTACCCAGTCGCGCACCATCTGGTAAACATCGCCCTTGATAACCTCTTTGAAAGTGATCGGGATTTCAGCAGCGTTGTTGTAGTTGCCTGCCTGCAAGAAGCGCACGCCCATCGGGCCGAACGATTCGATCATTTCACGCATGAGCGGCGGCAGCTGGAAAGCTTGAATCAGCGTGGAATTATCCTCGTAGCCTTCAATTTCAAGGATAAAGTCAGTACCAATAAGGCCTTCACCCTTTGCGACGTGCGTGTTGTAGGACTCCTGAAAAAGGCCCACATTACCAACTGACCCAGTGATCTTGGCCATCTATATTCTCCTATCCGAACGTAGCCGGAATATCTGATTGATTCACCGTGGTGAAGGTCTGCAACTGAATGGTGACGCTACCCTCCAGGGGGTAGCCATCCCGGCCAATAGGCCCATCTAACTGGCGGCTAACGTTGGTGATAACGCACTCCGGGTAGATAATCTGACGCCCAGCATTCAGCGACACTTGCGGCGGAATGCGGCCACCCGGCGTTATTTCATTCAGCTCAGGGGCGACCGCTTTTTCCAACTCCAGTACCGCCGCCTGCACTTGGGTGTAGGCATCCGAAATAGCGTAAAGCTCAAGCACCAGGTTGAAGTTATGCGGGGTTGTTCCGCTCCATACCTGTGTCGTGTTGAGCGTTGATTTACTGGTCATGCCTTCACCCAGGCCACCAACATGGCCAGCCTGGAGAACGCCGCCAGCCTTGCTAAACATGGAGCCCGGCGTGTCGTTCTCGAACGGGCTTTCCCATAGTGCGGTCAACTCACGACTGGAGCCTTCCCCGATGATCCCCACGATCAGGGCATCAGGCGTCTGGATAAACGCCTTTAGGTGATCGCTAATCGTGGGGTCATTAGTGCCAACGGCGGCCATGGATTAGGCGCCCATCTGCTTGCGGCGACGCATTGACTTCGCTCGCGAGCGTTTCGCCGCAGACGTATTCGACTTGCGGCGCGCCTTCTTGAGGGCAGCCCGCTGAGCGGAAGTCATGCGACGTTTCTTGCGGCGACGGCGCGGGATGCGGCGCACTTCACCGTTGCGAATAACGCGCTTGCCAGACTCCAAAATGAGCTGGCCACCGACACCGAACTCGCTCACCAGGTCATCATCAGACTTGGAAATGTCGTCCAGCTTTGCCGACAGGTGCTTGCCCAGCGCCTGAGCCGCTTCATCGTCTTCTTCAAGCAGCTGGTTAATGCTGCCGGTTTCCGCGCCGAGCGATTTCAGCGCTTCTTCTACCGTTTCCCAGAGCGCTTCGTAGTGCTCGGTTTCGTCATCGGTCAGCTCTTCTTCATCAGTGCTCGATGCCAGGCCTTCAATCAGGCTATCCAGGGCCTCGAAGCTCCAATCCCCTTCGTCAATCCACGTCAGGACGCCACCCATCGCCTCAGAGCGCAGTGTATTTTCTGCGGCTTCTGCAATGAGGGCGTCCATTTCTGACTCTGAGCGCTCGCGTGGAGCGCTCTCAACGATCATGCTGGGCCGGAAGTCGCCAAATACGTCGTCATCAGCCGAGCCAATCATAAAATGCTGCATATAGGTTCCTTACTTAATGAGTTTCGGCTGGCCAGCAATGCGGCGCGCAGCACCCACCGGGCAGATTTCCCAGGTGACTTGCCACAGGTCGATTTCAAGCTGCTTAACGGTCACGACAAACGGGCTATCGCCGTCTACTTCGGGGTTGCGGGGTTTGACCAACGCGCCAGCCGTTACCAGCTCTTCCATGATTTCCACGGTAAGGTCGGTCAGGATTTCACGGGTCAGGCCGTCTGGCTCAAACTTGGCGGCACTGGCGGCCTGGAGAAAGCGATGCACGATAAAGTTGGTGATGCTATTCACCCAGCCAAAGCGGCTGTAGTTTTCCTTGAAGTGAATGGCCATATCGTCGCCAATGATGACGCCCGCGCCGGTTTCGTTCGCCAGGATCGGGTTGATCCGCGCCTTGTAGAAAGCGTCCTTATTGATCGGGTCGCTACCAAACAACGGCTTGGCACCACGACGATTCACCGTGCCGCGCTTCTCGCCAGCAATGGAGTAGTGAATGCCAGGCACGTTGCCTGCAAAGATGGCATTACTGCGGGCGCGTGAGGCAGCAGCGGCCCCTGAGTAGCCCCATACAGCGCGACCGCCGTAGTAGGGGTCGGTGAAGCTGTAGGCGCCGTGGTAGCAATAGCCTTGTCGCGATACCAGGCCAGCGTCGTTAAGCCACTTGATAGCGCCGTCGTTACGCAGCGAAGGGGGCGCATCAAAGTAGAACTGCACATGACGACCATCAGCAATTTCAACCATGTTGCCGATTACTTCGGGGTCATAGCTGCCTGCGGCGAACATGAAATTGAGGTCAATTCGCATATCGCGGAAGGTCGACCAGGCCTTGATATAATCTTGCGTGGTCGGCGTGCCGCCATTGGTGCCACCTTCAAACTTCACCGGCTCGGCTGCCGCAAAAGCGGCAAAGCTAGTCACGGTCGCATCGCGATTAACGGCAACGTCCAGGTACGTCGACTGGTTTTCAAACACCGCCTCGATGTAAGCCGTCACCCCCATGTCATCGACATCATCAGGGTCAAAGCCGAAGGTCAGGCGCTCAACGACCAGATCATCGCCGCTGTTATCTGTCTCAAGCACCTCAAGCGTGACACGCTGGGCGCGGTCATCAGCACTGGTGATGCTTAGCTTGCGGCGGGTAGAGGGGTCGCCGTCCTTGGGGAAAACGGTCATCAAAACGCCGCTATCCACGCTAACCACGGTGTCAAAGGCGTGCGTGCCTGCCAGCGTAGTACCGTCATCCATAAAGCTAATGCTGGGCACGGCGGCGTCTTCCGCGACCACGCGCACTACCTGAACGCCCTGGCAGTCCTTGGCGGCATCCGCCAGGTGGCGCAAGCCCTCAGCTTTCGCGCCTTCTCGCGGGTGATACGGCTTGCCAAACAGCGCTTGCCACGTATCGTCCGTTGCAAAGACAGCACGCCCCACCGGGCCTTTGGGCGATTCCACCACACAAGCACCGATACCCACCGGGCCGCCACCTGTTTTATAAGTGTTGTCGGACAGCTTGAGGATCGTAATGTCAGCTGCATTGGTGATCGTGCTCTTAATCATGCTCATTTGTCAGCCTCTTGGCTCTGGTCTGCTGCACTCGACTTGGCTTTAGCGCTGGCTTTGGCTGTCTGCCGGGGAGCGGCGGGCTTCTTCGCAGGCTCCGGCACGGGCTCCGGCTCCGGTTCCGGCTCAAGCCCAGCGGGCTGCTCAAGGGCAATGCTCAACAGGGGGTGATGGCGTTCTAAGTGCGCTGTTACGCGCGCTACAACGCCCTCGGCCACGATGTGCGTGCTATCGCTTGACGCGGGCACGGTAAGGCGACAATCGCGGCTGATATATGCCACCGGCTCGCCGGTAGGGTTATGAATCTTTAAGGTCTGGGTCTGGCTCATGCAGAAAAATCACCTCAACACACAGGAAAACAGCGACCCCAGCGAAGGGGCCGCGCGCGTTTATTTAGGAAGGAATGAGGCGCAGCTTGCGGAACCAGGCGCGCCCGTTGTACGGGTGCATGGTGCGGTAGGCCAGCTCGTAAAGGGTGTCGCGGTGGCGCAGATCAGTGCCTACCGGATGCTTGAACGGCACGGCAGTAATGGCGTCGGCGGCCACATAGCCAGAATCACCGTGGTTCTCGCCTTTGGCGTAGCACAGGGATTCCCACTCGTCGGCAGCCGGGTCGCAATAGAGGTCGTACATACCAAACAGGCGACCGACATAGTGCGGCTGGGGCGACTCAACGTAGCCTGGGGCAGGCGTGAAGTGCTCGCGGGGCAGGCTCTTGAAGACATTGCACGCACTGCGACCAGATACAACACCACGTAGGCCGGAAATCTTGGTGGCCATCAGCAGCTCAGTGCTAATGTTCATCAGCACTTCGCGCAGTTGCTCGTAGTGCTGCTGGTAGGACAGGCCTGCGGGAATGGCCATTGACCAGCTAGTGGTGCCCTTAGCAAAGAACCACATATCGTTCAGGCGCTTGCGGTCTTTATCGGCGGACAGAATATTGCGCATAGCCGTCACGGTCATAGACGCCATATCCATGCCAAACTCGCGGCGAGCCTGGAACAGGGCTTGAACCGTAGTACGACCGCTAATAGCCCCTTCGTGCGGCACAATCGTCCAAGACTGAATCTCATGGTCTACCAGGGGAATCAGCGTGGGGTCTTTCTCAATGCTCACGTCAAACGACACATGCACTTCAAGGTCAGTAGCAGGCGCGGTAACGAATTTCACCTCGATCTTGCCGGTGTCGTAATCCACTTTGCCGGTGACGCCATTGCCGAACAGGTTGCCTTTGCCGTCATCGCTCGCCACTTCGTCGCGATCCAGCAGCACCTTGACGTAACCGCCCATGTTCGCGCCCGACTTGCGTAGCGGCATTTTCAGGTCGAGCGAGAAGTCGGTTTTGGCGCCATCGCCTTTACCCAGCGCTTTTCGCTGATCCATGGAGCTGTATTGGCCACGGAAAAACTGGTCAATTACCTCGCCCTTTTTCAGGTCGCCAAAGGTGCTACCGGCAATGCGCTCAACACGGAAAATTTCAGTACGGTCAAAGTTGGCGGGTACCGAAGTCACCATTTCATTGGTAATGCTGTTGAGCTGCACGGGAAGCACCAGGGCGGCCATATGGTCGCGCAGCACCTGGCCTTCTGCGGTGCTCATGGGGCCAACGGATTCCAGTACCTGGCTTGGGGCACCGGCAGAAGCGCCGCCGCTCAGCGTAACCAGGTTAGCAAGTGCCTGGTGGGCTGACGCGAGCGATTCCGGGGAGGGCATGCGTCCGGTTTTACGGTGATAGGCACGCACAGCATTAGCTTGCGTGGCCAGAATCATCGGGCCGCTGGCGCCGAATGACTCAAAAATGGTGCCTTGAACGGCGTTGCCCAGCTGGTCATTGCGGGCGGCTGCCTCACCAATGAACTGGCCGCCGTCCATTTGTGGCGCAATCACTGCATCACTCAAGGCCTTCGCGCCTTGGTTGATCGTGTTAAGGCGCTCCATGTAATTCGATTGGGTGCTCATAAACGTTCCGCGTCTCCGCTGATTTAAAAGACCACCAAGGCCGGTGGCTGTTACCTGAAAAGTACATTTCGTTACGTGATTTTACACAATATGAGCGAGACATTCATATTTTTACTCTACAGGTAAAAATTAGGGCAAAAAAAAGCCCCTCCGCAGGCGACTGAGGGGCTTCAATGCTTAACGCGAACTACCTAATTCACGAACACATTGGGGCTGCCAGTGGCCATCATTGATCCGCAGTTGACCGCATCCTTGATACGGCATTTGGGCTTGCCATTTACGAACACGTTGGGGCTGCCGGTAGCGGCCTGGCCACCATGGCAGGAGCTGCCGCAACAATGCACTGCCCAAGCATCACCCACTCGATGGGCGGGCTTGCCGTTGACAAACACGTTGGGACTACCTTCGATGTTGGGACGCGGCGAGTAACAGCCATGGCCGGTACACATATCCCCTAAGCGGTGTGCTGCTGGCATTAGGAGCGCTCCCCATTGATATACGCCACATCTTCGCGTGACACCTTCTGCCGGGCAGGATCAAGCCCAGCGGACGCCTTGGCGGCCTGGCGATAATCCACCGCGCCGCCTTGCTGAACCGCTTCGCTAACGGCCCGAGAAACAGCGTCTTGATGATCCATGCGTATGCCGATCCCCGCGTTGGCGCGGGCGATATCATTCAGGTAGCGCATTATGCTCGGCGTTAGCACCTTGCTCAGGGCAAGGTGTTGGTCATTCTCAATATGGGAAAGCGTTTGCACCACATCTTTACCCCCGACGCCGACCAGGGCGTGAATAAGCTGGTCTAGTCGCTCGGCAATCATCAGGCGCGTTTCCAGCTCGGCGCGCGCCTGGCAGGGCGGCATGTTGTTTCGCACGCTCTCAAGGCTGCTGGCGTCTATTTGCCCCCAGTTGATACTGCCGCCACCGTAAGCGGCGGGTATCCCAATCGTGCTGCCGTACTGAATCCCAATAGCGTCGTCTTTTTCCATAGCGCTACTTCCTCCGCGCGGCAGCAAGGCTGGCCGCTGACTGGTGGTACACGTTCAATGCTTCACGAACAAGCTGTAACGCCTCGCGCGTGGGCGTATCGACACCATGCTTAATCAGCTCACCCATGCGCACCAGGCTGTCGACAGCCTCCGCCAAGGCCTCTGACTTTTCCGCATCATCGGTGCTTTCGTACTGGTACTCCATTGCAGCGGCCTTGGTACGGCGCTGCATCACTACCAGTAAGTCTTTTTGCTCAGACGTTAATGCCACGGTAGCTCCTACGGGTTCTCATGAATGTTAGTGGCAATTAGCGTCATATCGCCGCCTGCCGTCATGTTGATATCGCCCAAGAAATTCACTTCGAGGTTCTGCTTGCCTGACATATGAACCGACTTTTCACTATGAATGGTGATCTCCCCCTCCTTAGTGATCCTGAGTGCCGATCCCGTTTCCCGCTGCGTCACCAGCAGCTCGCCATCAGGGTTAATCTCTATCGCCACACCATGCTTTTCCATCACCTGGCTGCCGTGATAAACAGGCGTTGCCGGATTGGGCTCGAAAGCCTCCTTGGCGACTTTATGGACAATCGCGCCCGGCCCTTCCCATGCCTCATGGGGCAGGTTAGGGTCGCCGCCTGGCGCAAAATGGCACCACCCCGTAATGCGCGGGTAGCGGGTATCCCCATTGGGAAAATCAACCCATACCCAGTCGCCCTTTTCGGCAGGCGTGAAGCTGCCACCACCACCACGGGCATCGGAAAATTTGTACTCAGCCCACGGCAAATCCTTGTCGGGCACCGCGCCCCACCAGCCGGGCACACGCACCTGAACGCGAAGCAAGCGCTCCGGGTCGTCCGTACTGACTACCTGAGCGCGATACTCGGCCATCTGCTTGTGGCCACTAAACGTTAAACTATGGTCATCCATTCAAAATCACCCCTTTCACACGGGTACGGTACTGCTCTTTATTCTGCTGGCTGGCTACGGTATGGATCATAATTTCAGCCGGTATAGACTCGTCAAAAGGGCGCCCCTCGCGGCTGCGGTGAAACTTCAACTCCAAGCGATCGCGCGGCTTTAAAATGGCCTGGCCATACAGCAGCAAGTCGATAGCGGGAACGGGGGTCTTGGTTAAATTCCTTAGCACGTCACCCCGCTGGTGGGGCGTCGCCTCAAACATGGCGCCACCACCAATAACGCCTTCGGTCATCGTCCAGCCGCTATAACCACGCTTCACGCGGTCATCAATCATGGCGGTGCGGTAGGTGAGGGCGTAGTCGTCGATCATATCCAGGCGGGGCTTGCGCGGATCGTCATGGTGCAGCGTCTTTAAAATGGGCTCCTTCCACAGGTCATCCAGCGGGTGCATATGCAGCAATCCACGGCTGTACCAAAGCGCCGCGCCTAGCTCGCGCGCAAGCTGGCGCAATCGCTTGCTGGGCCGTTCGCCCGGCAGAAGGTGCCAAGCATCAACCAGCGGAAAGCTACCCACGTCGAGCGCCAGGCCGGTGACTTCTGAAAGCAAATCCGGCACCGATTTCATGTTTAGAAAGGTGGCCTCTTGAGACGGTGCTTTCAGCGCATCAACCGGCGCTGCCAGGCACTCAATACGCAGGTTATCGTTGGCATCACTGTCGACCGCCTTGATAACAAACACTTCGTTAATGCTAAGACTGCCTTCCAGGGGGGTATCATCAATCGCCGCCGCCATTAGCTCGCCCTCGACCACACCGAAGTCATCACGCAGCAAGCGGTCAACGTCGGTCGCCTCCAGCAGCAAGCGAGGCCCGGACAGGTCTAGCGTCTCAACGTAGGTAAGGCGCTTAAACAGCGACATATCCAGCTCGTTGCCTTTGACGACCAGCCTTTGAACCAGCGGGTACCTCATAGGTGGCATTCCTGGCAGGGCACGTAATCATCCGCCTTGGCCTGGCTGGCGCCAGGATCAAGACCAGGCACAAAACCGCCATCGCCTTCGGTGCCAGACATAACGCCATCAACCTCAATAGTTTCGCCACCTACCTTCAAGGCTAGCTGCCAGCGCATTGACTCCGGCATGGCCACCTTGGCCCCCTGGATAGCGTAGGCCCGGATGCGCACTGGCAAACTCACCGCGTGCAAGCGGCCTTCGGTAACGGGAAGACTTATATCGTCAAACTCAGACGTTTTGGGGTCGATAATCTCGGCGGGGATAACTTCTAGTGGCTCACCATCAATCTCATACGCCAGGGTGAATTTATGCCCTTTTTTGGCAATGTTGCTTACGTGAAACACCCAGGCTAACTGCATAGCATCCAGCGTAGGCTTATCCCACGCCATCAGCGTTAGCCGGTACTCCACCACCATCATGGCGAGTGACATTTCCACTTGCTGGCCGCTGTCGGTTGTGGCTATCACGTTATGCTGACAATCACCGGCCTCGGCCTCAACCGTGCGCACGTTCGGCTTGCGCCCATACAGCACCAAAGGCAGAGAAGGGCGGTTATTGGATACCCACTGAGACATTTGCTTGGCAATGGCCGCTGATTCAATCGAGCGCACCGCTGCATGGGGCTCGTCAAAGTCACCCCGGAAAATCTTGTGCTGCGGGGGACGTTTCAGCAGCTCCCGCCAGTTCTGCGGGCCGCTATCGAAACCATCGCTAAAGATGCGCGCCAGCTTCTGGCCAAAGCCAAAATCCACGGCCTGTATCACTGAATAATCAGACATAAAAATACCCCTAGGCATTAAGCACCAGGGGCATTGTAACAGTTTGTAAACGAAAGGCAGATGAAGCACCGCAGTAAGCGCTAGCGTTGACTCCTGGTGCAGCCGTGATACCTTGAGCGCTGGTAATCTCCTAGCAAGACGTTGAAGGCGCGGCAACGCCGGATACACCTAATGCCTGGTCTTAGCGGACTAGGCAAAAGAAGGCCCGCCATTGGCGGGCCTTCTTGTTACTGCTCAAGCCGGTGTTATGCGGCTTGCTTGGCCAGCTCTTCCAGCTGGGCGATAGCTGCGTAAGCAGCCTGGTTTTTGCCCTCGAAAGTCTCAGCTTTAATAACAGCCGATTTACCATTTAGGCGCAGGGTGCGAATCTGACGTAAAGCTTGCTCCCAGTCTTCTGCCGTAGCCACAATGATCTGCGCTGACGTTTTTGCATCAAGCTCCGTCATATTCATATGATCGCGAACGCTTGCAGGGATAGAGCTTTCATCGCTACCGCTATCGAGCCATGCTGTAGCTTCATGCTTAACCAGCAAGTATTCCTGATCAATATAGCTACCTGGACTAACAAACATTGCGCGAGCATTGCCTGCGGCAGTGTCAATATCACGGCCTAGCTCAGCATGGAGTGCGGTATAAATAACTTCTTCTGGGATTCCTTTAGCTAACGCTTGATCAAAACTAAGACCAAAATGCTGAGCGTTTTCATGACTTATAACTCTGATCATAATTTTTACCCTTAAATATTAAAGAGAACTACCATCAAGATTGGTAAGGATGTTCGAGTTATCGGCTTTAATGGGTAGCAAATTGCGCCATTTAAGCCCTCCAAGCAAGCTAACCCCGTGGGCATTTAAACGCATTTGAATACCCAGGCTGACGCTCCCCCGGTTGTAAACCAATACTCCGCGCTCTTTATCATTGGCGGTAACGTTGATGCTAGCCGTATTGAAATGAAGGTCAGTTGCGTCATAACCCGCGTAAGCAGTGACTAACGGAGCGTTATTCAAAGTAACAAGGCAGCCACGGATAAAAATATCAAGCTTGCCGAGATTCGATTGCACTAGACCTGCTGAGCTTGATAGCTCTGCGCCGTTGTCCTTATTAGATATATCCAAATCTACTTGCACAAATGTGACATTACCTTGAGTCATAAGGATGCCACTTCTATGGTTCACCCCTGATTCAGCATTAAAGTCTGGCTGCCACTTCAATACTGGATTCGGGCCGTCCAAGCTACGCGCCCGGATAAGTATGGAATTATTAGTTCCTGAAATTAAACGGCCATCTTCCTCATAAGTTTGGCCGTTTGTTAGAAATATACGCACCGATGTGCCCGGAACGATATGGTTGTTGACTTCCGCAATAGTTTTAAAAGGGCGACCAGAAGACCCGTCGTTTGAGTCGCTGCCGGTATCCGCGCTGACATAAAAAGACTTCTCGGAGTTATCGCGAATAGCTTTAGGAACAGACCCGATAGCTTGACTCACTTTCGCGTCAATATCCCTTAACTTCCCAGCCACTTCACTGGTTAGCTTATTGGCAGCTTCGGTTGCTGCTCCAAGCGCCTTAACAATCTCAGATGATAAACTCATACTAACTCACCTCCTTCAAGGTGTTGTGAATAGTTATGGATGACTACCGCGCCGATTTCTCCAGCGCCTTCTTCAAACGCTTCTGCAAGCTGCGTTAGCGCGTCGGCAAATTCCGATAATGAGACATATGTGTCGTCGTGCTTGTGACCGGAGCCTGCGAAGTCAGTGGCACTTTTGCTGGCAGCAGAGCCCAGGGAAGGGCGCCCGCTTAAATCGCCGTACTTGCCACTGGTGGCCACTTTTGCCAGCGAGTCAGGCTGTACAGCACTATCCGCCTTTGCCCCTTGCGCTACTGAGGCAAACGCAACGCCAAACGCCACTGCATATCCGGTACGAGCGCTGCCCACATCTACAGTGGCCACGCCATCGGCATACGTGACGGCTGCTGGCAGCGCTTCGCCCTGGGAGCTATAGGCCATGACGGCCACGGCGTCGCCAAAACCATGGCGTACCGTCCAAACACGGGCGCTGGCGCCTTGCTTGTGAACGTAATGCCCCTGGGGGGCGTTCAAGGGGAACCAGGCCTTTACGCCGGACGCCATGCCACGCACGTACAACACGCCATCCTGAAAACAGGTGACGCCAGCCCCCGCCTGCGGAGGAAAGCCCGCAGCTTCTTTCAGCTGCAAGCCGCCCTTGAGCGCTAGATCGGTGCGTACGTTTGTGGCCACCATGGTTTAAAGGGCTTCCATGACTTGTACGGTGGCTTTAATACGCGCGGGCTCGCTGAGAAACACCGTGACGCGGTTAGCGTTGGTTTCTTCTACGGTGACGATATCCTTGCGGTATTTGCCGTCCTCGCCTTCCGTCCACACGTCGACCGACACGAACAAGCTATTGAGGTCGTGGCTAATGGTGTGCTCGATGGCAGCGGCACTGGCCTGATACGTGAAGCGACCGGCGTTGATCTTGCCGGGCAGGGCTTCGGTGCTATCCAGGCGGTCGGACAAGGCTTTATCAGCCTGCTCGCGGGCAAGGGCTTCATCCTGCAAGCCTTTCTCCAGCGCCGTGATGCGCCCCTTGAAAGCCGCGTCCAGGTCGACTTTAAAGCCGGTGTCCGTAGAGCCCGTGACCAGCACGAAGCCCTCGGTGCCGTCGACTTCGGAGTTGGTGTTATCCACCACATCGACGCCGCCCACTGAGTTGAACAGCACGCCATCGCGGCGGTTGACGTAACGCGGCGTGCCGCTACCCATCACCACATAGCCCGATCCAGCCGCCTTGTAGTAAGCGCCGGTATCGGTATCGCCAAGCGTGGACACATCAAGCGCGTCGGCCTCGCGCACACCTGGCGTCACTTCACCAACGTAGCGGAAGCCGCTGCCCAGCTCGGCAATCTTGGCCTCAACAAAGGACGTGGAGGCATATTCGCTTTCAATGGTGCCGATACGACTGGCTAGCGCATCCAACATGGCGCCACTGGCCAGCACAACGACCTGAATGGCGCCATCGTCATCAAGCGAGGTGTACTTGAGGGCTTTTTCAGCCGTGCTGTACCAGATACGACCGGCGCTTAGCTCGGCAGGATCACTGGGCAAAAGCTCGGCGCGCAGGTTTTCAATAAACGCACCCGCTGCCAGGCTAATACCGTGAAAACGCGGAAAACGTGACACTATTTAGCTCCTTGACCGGCATTATCCGGCATGAAAATAATATCCAGCCGCACGGCCAACGCCTCAGCTAGCGTCACGCGAACATGGTTAGCGTCCAACGCTTCTACGCTCGCAAACTGGGCTCGCCCTTCGCTGTCGGTGACTCGCTCAATGAAGCACGTTCTGCCCATACCGTGCTCCACCACATGCTCAAGCCCCGCCGGGAGCGACACGCCAAAATGATGCAGGCCGTCTAAATCCAGGTCAGGTACATCAAGCGGCGGGGGCACATAGGCAACCACGACGGATATAGTCACGGGCCGGGCCAAGGCGTCCCACGGCTGCGGGGCGTAGTGCCGGCCTTTTGAAGTCAGCGCTGCATGGAGTCGCCCATCGACAATATGCCAACGCAGGTCGGCACCATCATCGCTAAGAGAAACGCTGCTCACGATGACGCTGTGCGCGCCAGCAGGGAGGTGATCGGCAAGGTTGAATATGGCCTTACCGTCATAGCTTTCGACCGTCAGCGACAGCTCACGCAGCAAGTGGGCGCGATTGAAAGCGCCAATAATGCCGGTGAGCGTGTCGCGTAGAAGAGTCATGCGTTACCTATGCAGGCTGGTTTGCCGCATTGTAACACTTTGTTACCTTACGTGAGAAATCGTTTCTTTTCAGGTAAAGATGGGGGTCGGGGAGCCTAAAAGGCTTCCCCTTTTTTGACGATTACCTTGATATTGGCAGGCGCGGGCACCGTAACCGTTAGCCGCTTGGGGCTGGTTTCCTGAACGTTTACAACGTCGCGATAATACTTGCCGTCACTATCCATTACCCACACGTCTGTCTGAACAAACTGGCTATCCAGCCCATGCTCCACTACATGCGTTTCCAACGGCTCGGTTGACTGATAGGTGTAACGCAGGCCGTCAATATCCTCTCTCAGTGCAGCGATTTTGCTGTCTTCATCGCTGGGCATCGGCGGCTCCATGGACGTAGCCTTACCATCAAACGACAGCAGGGTATCCAACTGGGCGATAATGTCGCTTACGCTGGGGTCGGCGTCGGGTAGGGCGCTCAGCGGCTGCATGCCGCCCAGGTAGGGGATCAGCTCATACACATAACCCGCTGGCGCCCGGCGCCCGATAGAGTTGGCCCCCATCACATAGAGGGTTTGAAGCGCCAGGCCTTGCCCGGTATCCGTCACATAGGCCACCACCGAGCGCTTGGGCACCGGCCCCTGCCGAATCAGCAAACGCCAAGGGGTGCCGCCCTCCTGCTCAACGCCATAGCCCATGCCGCTACTTAACATGCTGTGCATTTCAATGCTGTGCTGGGGCTCCAGCGCCAGCGTCACAAACGGCTCGCCATAGGAAAGCTGGCGCTCGTCGCTTTCAAGGCTGCCTACCACATCCTGCATGGCGGGCGCCGTCACGTCCTCCTTTTCACCCCCGACTGGAAATACAATCACATCAAACGCCATGGGGTGCTGCTCGATCATGGCGTTAAAATCTTGGGTCAGCTGATCCGTCGCCGGACGGTGCTGATTAACGGGGCGCAAGCTCACTGGCCACCCTCCGAACCGTCACTCATGGCGTCCGACAACAAAGAGGCAGGCAGCTGCCCAGCAGTCACCTCAATGTCACCACCGTGGTGCTTGCCAATAACGATGGCCAGGTCGGCTGCCGTAGCACTGACGCCCACGCTGACCAGCTTGCCATCCAAGCCGGACAGGTAGGAGCACGCCAGGCTTATTTCATCCTCGTGCCCCAAGCGCTCCGATTCCATTACCGCAGGTGCGTGCTCACTATCGGCACTCAGCGCGACCTTAAAGGCGTCCGCGCGGCCTGGGTGAACGGTGATAACGATATTCATGGTTGGTACTCCATTTGCAGCGCGGCAAGCACCAGCGCCAGGTGGTCAGGGTCTTTTAGCGCCAGCATGCCCGCCGTGCGAGGGTCGCTAAGCCGCTCCAGGCCCATCGAAAGCGCTTCATTGGGCTTGATACCACGGTACGGGTCGTACAGCTTGCCTACATAGGGGTCGATAAAATCATCTTTTACCGCGCGTTCATCGCTTGAGAATGACTTGACGCCGGTTAGCTTGCGTAGCGTCTGGGCTGGCTTCCCTTCGGTACGCTGACGCACCCACTCGGCCACCATGGCATTGGCCAGTGGATTGACCGTATCAACTGCATGGCCAAGCTCATGAAATACAGTGCTTTCGCGCATATTGCCTGTGACACAAATCATGGCTTTGCGGCTACGATCCAGCTCCCCGGTAGCCACGCTCGACTGAAACGCCCGGCCATTAGAGCGTCCCCGGCCTCTTATCTCCTGGTGGCTTGCAAAGTTAATCCGGGCATCGCGGGGCAGGGCGCGACCACAAAAGCGCAGCGCGTGATTGATAGCCGTTGCTAGCCCGCCGCCTTTTAGTGCCGATTTACCCGCCGCCGCGCGCCCGCCTTTATGCACTTGCACTGACCTGGCCATGGCTTGAGCTGCTTCTCGGGGAGTGATGGCCAGCAATTCCAGTGCGTGCTCGATCACCTTGCGCCCAAGCGCCTCAATGTCCGGCATGACAGCGTTGACTCCAGGGGCCGCCCTTCCTCGCATGTACTCATTAAAAGCAGTGTTCATTGTCTTGCGTTCTGAGGCGGTTGATTGATAGAGCACGTCCTTTGATGCCCAGCGGCCAATTTTCACCATGTGGACGGCGAAATCTTCACTTAGCTGGGCAAGCCCTACGCGCGCTATGAGCTTTTTAACCTGGTCGGCCACTTCGGCAGGGGAATGCCCTTCAAGCCGTTTGCGAAGCCCCTCAACATCGGCGCTTGAAAGGGCACCATCCAAGGCGTCGCGAGCCTTAGTATGGTGGTCATCGAGCAGCTGACGGCCTAGCGCACTTTTGGCCTTGTATACCAATCCTTCATCTTCAAGGGTGGCCCTGGCCTCGTCACTGGCGCTACCAGCCGCTACCAATGCCTGGTAGTCATCGACCGTTAAGCGCTCCTGGGATGCGGCTTTCACCAGGCGCTTTCGCTCACGCCGGTTTTGCAAAAACTCAAGCTCTACATGAACGATGGCGAACGTCTGGGCCTCATTGACTCGCTGAGCGGTATAGCTCGCAGGGCCGACAGCCCCCTTCGCCAAAATAGCTCTCATAGCCCGTTATCCTTGATAATGCCCATCACTGCATCAGCGGTAGTGTTGTTACTACTTGCCCACGACTCGGCAAAGGCTTGCGTCGCGCGCGTATTGGCTGCCTGGGGATCACTGCCACTTGTCGCCGCCTTCATCACGGCGTCCATGCGGGCCTTATTGAGCTGTGCCGACAGCTTTGCCATGCTCGCCTCTTGCTGGAGCGCTGCGGTTTGCTCTTTGGCCTTTTTGAGCTGCTGCTGGCGCACACGATCCTTGGCTATCAGCTTGCGGTTTTCGGCTTCGGTATCCATTTTTTGTCTCGCTTTCTCAGTGGCCTTTTTCAATCCCTTGGCGCTTTTTAGGTAGTCACGATAGGCGGCGGCAGCGCTCTTTTGGTCGGCCTGTTTGGGGCGGGCGCGCTTTAGCTTGTCGTGCTCGGCCTGTGTCAGGTAGCGGCTCGCCACATTGCCGTAACCTGCTGCATCGGCCTGGCGCTCCATTTCCCCGGCAAGCACACCTTGTACCGTGGGGCTTTGCAGCGTTTGCAGCACGCGCACTACATGCTTGCAGCAAGCGCCTTTTAGCGTCGGGTTACGGATTTTAGGGAAGTCTTTTTCTTGAGGGGGTGTGACCGCGTAGCCGCCTACGCCTGCCAGGTAGCGATACCAATACTGGTGACGGCCACACTGGCAATCAATCGACACACGCCCGGTAGCCGCCTCTTTGGCCGCCACTTTCCACGGCTTGCCCGACACCAGCATGGCGTCCCAGCCATCCAGCCGGATACGCACCTGATAGCTGCCGTTGTAGCCACTCTCGCCGGACGCGGGCACCTGAAATTTAAGCAAGTCGCCTCGCGTCTGGTACAGCCTGGCGTAGCGAATCTGCTGGTTCGCCCGCTTCACGTCCTGGGGCGTCGTCTTGGCGATCAGCTGCTTAACCGGCACCCCTTTTGCGCCGCGCCCCTCAAACTCCTTCTGGGCCTTTTGCATCATCTTGCGGAAGGCCTTTAGCTCGTCCGCGCTGTACTGCCCGCTGCCTTGCTTCTCGTCTACCTGGGCACCCAAGCCACTACGGATGCCGCGCTCAATCGCTGCCGGGCTCAACGTACCCTGGGCGGCCTGGCGCTCGATGCGGTTGTCTTTCTGCCTGAACGTGTTGAACGAACGCTCAAACTCCTTGAAGTCCATGATCTTGGCGGGCGCCTGGTCGCCCGTATTGGGAAACCGCATGGCTATTTCCTCTCCAGGTGCGCCAGGGCGTCCCTGACCGCTGCCAGCTTGGCGTCAATAGCGTTGCGCTGACGGTTAAGCGATTCATCGCCCACTTCATCGGCTGGCGATACCAGCGGCGTTGGCTCAGAAAGGGCCGCTAGAGCCACTTGTAGCGCCTCGCTGGCGCTAGGGTCAGCGGGAAGGGCGAGCGTCGGCAGGGTAGCTGCTAACGGCGCATTTGCGCGCACTGGGGCAGGGGTAACGTCGATGGATTCCATTTTCATGTAGTAACGGAATCGGTCACGCAGCCATTCCAGACTGGGCAGCCGTAATTGGGCGCCGCTCTCCAGTGATTGGCGGTAATCGCTCATGCCCACGGCGGCAAGGATCACCCACTTCAACCGTTTGTTGCGGTAGACGCGAAGGGCTATCAGCTCGGGCATGCGCACTTCACCAGGCGACACGGTGTAGTCATACCAGCTGTCGCGGGACACGCGGGGCGTTTGGCGGCGTATGTCACGATAAAGGCGTGCGCGCACCAGCGGATCAACAAGCTGGGAAGGGCTGAGGCGGTCGGTAAAGGGCACTATTCACCGCCTTCTTGCAAGCGACTCAAGGCCTTCTCGCGCTCAAGGTCATGGGCGCTCAACGCATGAGTGAAGCGCTTAACAGGGGAGTCCAGGGTCTTTTCTATTTCCAAGCCGTCGTAAAGCTGGTTGAT